>CAIQDO010000478.1 GCA_903870555.1 uncultured Caulobacteraceae bacterium | reverse complement strand
GTGGTATTTCGACGCCAACGCCGTTCATGTCGCGGCCCGCGGCGGCGTTGTGAAGCTGAGCGGAGAGGTGCGGACACCGCATGCCCGCCAACTGGCCGCCTCGATGGCCTGGGCTGCGCGAGGAGTCATGGACGTCGAGAACGATATCGTCATCGTCTGAGCAGTCTGTGGTAAGGTGGCGTTCGACCACATCGAAGCGGCGCGCGTAACCCAGGCTTCTCCCCTTATGCTCAAGATAATGGCGCCAAGACGCCGCCTTGCCGTCGCCATGGCCTGGGGAGTCGCCATGGCCGCGCCGTTCAGTTTGGGCGCGGCGGAATCGGCTCCGGAACCGTCGGTCGTGGCGCGCGCCGCGGACCAGGGTATTCTCCTGGGCTCCAGTTCCACGCCTTCGGCGATCACCTACGCCCGGGCGCAACACGGCCAGAGGCTGCCGCTCGCCGATTTCCCGTCTGACTGGGCGATCCGGCCCGCGCCCTATGACGCCGCCGCGGACTATATCGCCGCCGTCTCGGCGGGGCGCGTCGAGGCCTGGCTGGACACCTTGCCGCCGCCGGACCCCAGATACGGTCGGCTCGTCAGGGCCTATGCCCGCTATCGGGCGATCGCCGACCGGGGCGGCTGGCCGCCGCTCACCGCCAGGTCCACCCTCGCGCCCGGCGCCCAAGGCGCTGAGGTCGACGCCCTCCGGGCGCGGTTGGCGATCGAGGACTCCAATCTGCCGGCGCCCAAGCCCCCCGGACAAGCTGATCCGCCGCCGACCTATGACGCTGACCTGGCGGCGGCCGTCAGTCGGGCGCAGGCGCGCTATGGACTGACGCCGGACGGCCGCGCCGGCCACGCGACGATCACCGCGCTCAATGCGCCCGTCGAGGCCCGCCTGGTTCAGATCCGGGCCAATCTGGAGCGCTGGCGCTGGGCGCCGCGCGCGCTTCCGCCGTTCCGAATCGAGGTCAACACGGCCGACGCCTCCCTCGAACTGTTCGCCCCGCCAGCCCAGACCCTGGCCATGCGGGCCATCGTCGGTCGCGCTGGCAAGGCGACCCCGATGTTCCAGGACAAGGTGTCCGCCATCGTCTTCAATCCACCGTGGAACGTTCCCGCCGACATCGCCGCCAAGGAGATCTGGCCCAAGATCCGGCGCAACCCGGACTACATGGCGCGCGAGCATTTCGTGGTGAAGCCCGGCGGCGGACTGATGCAGCGACCA
Organism: uncultured Caulobacteraceae bacterium; assembly: GCA_903870555.1. Classification (GTDB taxonomy): domain Bacteria; phylum Pseudomonadota; class Alphaproteobacteria; order Caulobacterales; family Caulobacteraceae; genus Acaudatibacter; species Acaudatibacter boreus. Next base: position 31,601 of record CAIQDO010000478.1, on the reverse strand, counting down.
GGGCCGAAATGCGCGCTCGGGACAATCAAGTTCGACCTGGGCAACGCCTTTGGCGTCTATCTCCATGACACCCCGGCGCGCAGCCTGTTCGCCCTCGACCGTCGCGCCCTAAGTCACGGTTGCATGCGCCTGGCCGACCCAACGGACCTCGCCCGGAGGCTGCTTGCCGGCGATCCCGACTGGCCCGACACCCGCATCAATCTGACGCTGCTCGACGGCGCCACCGTGCGGGCGCCATTGAAAAACCCGACTCCGGTCCTAATCTTCTACTGGACCGCATTCGTCGACGAAGATGGCGGCGTGCAGTTCCGGCCGGACGTCTATGGCTGGGACGCCAAGCTTTCCGACCTGCTCGCAAGGCGCGGCCAGGCGCTTTGATCTTGACACCCGTGACTCTCGCCGGATTGATCGGACAGGGTCTGACCCCAGAGGAACAAGAGGCGCCATGCTCCAGAAATCGCGACGCGACATCCTGCGGACAGGTCTGGGCGCGGCGATCCTGGGCGGCGCGGCCATGGCCGCCGGTTCCAGTCTTGCCAATAACGCGACGGGCCGGCTGGCGTTCCACAACCTGCATACAGGGGAGTCCCTGACGGCGGTCTACCGCGACGGCGGCGCTCTCGTGCCGGACGCGCTTGACGCCGTGAACCACGTGCTGCGTGACTATCGCACAGGCGAGGTCCATCCAATCGACCCGCGGCTGCTCGATCTCCTGGCTGCTCTGTCCGCCCGGGTCGACACGCGTTCGCCGATTCAGGTGATCTCCGGCTACCGCTCGCCCGCCACCAACGCGATGCTGCACGCCCACAGCGATGGCGTGGCCAAGAGCAGCCTGCACATGAAGGGGCTGGCCATCGATATCCGCCTGGCGGACGTGGATCTGAGCCGGTTGCATGGCGCGGCGCTCAGCATGACGGCCGGTGGCGTGGGCTATTATCCGACATCCGACTTTGTCCATGTCGATGTGGGCGCGGTGCGTCGCTGGTCGGGCGCCTGACATCCTGCAATTGCTGCATTGCGGAACGACCTTGACGCCGATCAACGAAGCGCGGGCGACCCTATGCGAGGAGCGGCCGGCGCTCTGAACGGCGCCGAAACCGGGGGCCCATGATGACCGATTGCGACGAACCGCGTTCTGACGCGTTGATCGAGAATCGGACCTTCGCGGAAATCGTGGTCGGGGAAAGCGCCAGCCTGTCTCGGACGGTCTCTCAGGGCGATATCGATCTGTTCGCGGTCGCCTCCGGCGAGGTCAATCTCGCGCACTATTCCACCGATGACAGCGCCGCGCCCGCGTTCCCCAGAGTGATCGCCGACGGCATGCTCGGGGCCGGCCTCATCTCCAGCGTCATCGCCGCGAAGTTGCCGGGCCCGGGCGCCGCCTATCTCTCCCACGAACTGACGTTCCTGAAACCGGTGTCGATCGGCGACCGGGTCACGGCGACGGTCACCGTGCTTGATAAGCTCGACGCGACCGGCGAGCTGGCGCTCGACTGCCGATGCGTCAATCAGGCCGGCGAGCTGGTGATGAGCGGCTCGGCGCGGGTGCATGCGCCGACGCAAAAACTGCGGCTGCCTCGCCTGGAGGCGCCCGATATCCGGCTCAGTCGCCACGAGCGTTTCCGCACCCTGCTGACCGAAGGGAGCGAAGGGCCGGCTGTCCCCACCGCCATAGCGCACCCCTGCGATCCCGAATCCATTCTGGCGGCCGTCGAGGCGGCGCGGGTCGGGCTGATCGATCCGATTTTCGTGGGCCCCAAAGCCAAGATCCTGAAGGCCGCGGATATGGCCGGCCTGGACATCGGGGGCTTCAGGCTGGTCGACACGCCGCACAGCCAGGCGGCGGCCTTCGAGGCGGTGGCGCTGATCCGGCGCGGGGAGGCGGCGCTGCTGATGAAGGGGTCGCTGCATACCGACGAACTCCTTCACGCCGTTCTGGCGTCCGACACCGGCATTCGGCGTGGCCGGTTGCTGAGTCACGTCTATCTGATGGACGTTCCGGCCTATCCGCGGCCGTTGCTGCTCACCGACGCGGCGGTCAACATCGCCCCGGATCTGGAGCAGAAGCGCGACATCGTTCAGAACGCCATCGACCTGGCCCATGTGATGGGCATCGAGACGCCGCGTGTGGCGATCCTTGCCGCCGTCGAGATGGTGAATCCGTACATGCGCTCCACCCTCGACGCCGCGGCCCTGTGCAAGATGGCCGATCGCGGCCAGATCACCGGCGGCCTTGTCGACGGACCGCTGGCGTTCGACAACGCCGTCAGCCTCGATGCGGCCCGCACCAAGGGGATCATCTCGGAGGTCGCCGGACGCGCCGACATTCTGGTGGCCCCGGATCTCGAGGCGGGAAACATGCTGGCCAAGCAGCTCACCTTCATGGCCGGCGCCGACGCCGCGGGTGTGGTGCTCGGCGCGAGGGTTCCCATCATCCTGACCAGCCGCGCCGACGCCGAGCGTACACGCATGGCGTCCTGCGCCGTCGCTGTCCGCGTCGCCCGCCGTCAGGTCGCGCTGTGAGCGGCGCGCTGCTGACGATCAACGCCGGCTCGTCGAGCCTGAAGGCCTCGCTGTTCGACATCGACGCCGGGGCGCCGACGCCGATATTCAAGGGCGAGGTCGAGGGTGTCGGTACGGCTCCCCGGTTCACGGTTCGCGACCACGCCGGAGAGGTCGTGCTGGATCGGAGCTGGCCCGACGCCGATACGCCGTTCGACGTGGTGCTTGAGACGGTGATCGCCTGGGCGGAGTCCCGCCGCGGCGAAGCCGACCTTAAGGCGGTGGGCCACCGTGTGGTCCACGGCGGACGGGACTACGTTCACCCTCGGCGCGTCACGCCGCAATTGCTGGATGCGCTCGACAGGCTGACACCGCTGGCGCCGCTGCACCAGCCGCACAACCTCGCGCCGATCCGCGCCATCGCCGCCGCCCGGCCTGACCTTCCGCAGGTCGCCTGCTTCGACACCGCCTTCCACGCCACCATGCCGACCGTGGCGAAGCGCTTCGCCCTTCCGCGCGCTTATGAAGACGCGGGTGTGTGGCGCTACGGCTTTCACGGCCTGTCCTATGAGCACATCGCCTGGCGTCTGGCCGCCGAGGCGCCCGATCTCGCCGCCGGCCGGGTGATCGCCGCCCACCTCGGCGCCGGCGCCAGTTTGTGCGCCATGGCCGGGGGCCGCAGCCTCGACACCACAATGGGCTTCACCGCGGTGGACGGTCTGGTGATGGGCACCCGTTGCGGCGAACTCGACCCCGGCGTGGTGCTGTACATGCAGCGCGAGGACGGATTGTCGGTCGATCAGGTCGAGACGGTGCTCAATCGCAAGTCGGGTCTGCTTGGCGTTTCGGGCATATCAAGCGACATGCGGGCGTTACTGGCCAGCGACTCGCCGCGCGCGGCCCAGGCCATCGAGCTGTTCGTCTATCGCATCACCCGGGACATCGGGGGCTTGACCTCGGTGTTGGGCGGGCTCGATGGCTTGGTGTTCACGGCCGGCATCGGCGCCAAGTCGCCGCCCATCCGCCAGATGGTCTGCGAGCGGCTGGCCTGGCTCGGGCTAATTCTCGACCCGGAGGCCAACGCCGCCGGGACGCCGGTGATCAGCGCGCCCGAAAGCCTGGTCGAGGTGCGGGTGATCCCCGCAGACGAGGAGGAGACCATAGCGCGCCACACCCTGGCGAACCTCACCGACGGCTGATTTCCTAGGGGTGGGCCGCCGGAGATGTCGTCACCCGCGGCGCGTCCGCGAAGGGCGTTATGCCAAATTTCGGGTAGACCTCGCTCGGGTAGTAGACGGCGCCATCCTTGACGACCATCCGTATGGCCTTGATCGCCTTGAGGTCCTTGGTCGGATCGCCCGCGATGAGGAAGAAATCCGCCAGCTTACCCTTCTCGATCGACCCCATCGTCTGATCCTGACCGACGTAGTGCGCCGAATCCGACGTCGCCCGCTTGAGAATCTCGGCCGGGGTCATGCCGGCGCGCTGATAGAGCTCCAGTTCGCGGTGGTAGGTGAACGAGCCGCCGGTGTCGGTGCCAAAGACGATGAACACCCCCCGATCGTGAAGCAGCTTCACCGTCTCAAGGATCTTGTCGAAGGCTCCGCGATAGGCCGCGTCGTCGCCCGGCGCGGACGTGTCGATCCAGGCCTTCATCTCGTCGCGCCGCGCGCCGATCGGCAGGTGCCCGAAATAGTCGACGGCGCCCGGGGGGATCTGGCCGTCGCGGTTGAGCGTGAGGTTCTCGTGGATGCCGAGCGTGGGATCGATGGCGATCTTCCGGTCGACCATCGTCTGGACGGTGTGGCGGACCGGGGCGCTGGTCAGATCGATGCCCGGGAATCGTTTCAGCACATGCAGGCGGAACAGGGTGCGGGTGTCCTCGCCCGGCTTGATCACCCAGCCGATCATATACTGGTTGATATGGGTCATCTCGTCATAGCCGGCGGCCATCATCTCGTCGGCGGTGGAAAAGGCCGGCACGTGGCCGGCGACCCGCAGGCCCAGCCGGTGCGCCTCGGCGGTCATGGCCGGGACCCAGGCCGGGTTCATGCTGTTGTAGATCTTGATCTGCCAGTAGCCTCGGGCGGCGTACCAGCGGACCGCGTCGACGGCTTCCTGCTCGCTGTTCACCAGGATGCCGTTGTTGGCGCTGAACGGGCTCTTGCCCTCGATGAAACCCGATCGGACCACGTGAGGACCGCCGATCACCCCGGCGTCCATCCGCGCGATCAGGTCATCGAGCACGGCGTTGTCGTTGCCCATGTCGCGAACGGTGGTGACGCCCGCGATCAGGTTGAGCAGGGCGCCGTCCTGCTGGAGGTGGGCGTGCATCTCGTACATGCCCGCCACCAACACGCCGCCGGCGCCGTCGATGGTCACCTCGCCGGGTGTGGCGGGGCTGTCCAGCGGCTCCACGCCGGCGATGATCTTGCCGCGCACCACCACGGAAACCGGCGCGGTCAGGGCGGCGGTCCTGGGGTCGAACAGCCGGACGTCGCGGATCCGCACCGGTCCGTCATAGCGGTGGGCCACCGCCTTCTCGATGTCGACGTATCGCTGGGTGGACCAGGCGGCCGCCAACCCGCGCAGGCGCGTCTCCTCGCCCTCGTAGCCCTTGCGCACGACGACGGAACTGGGGCTGACGGCGGCGAACAGTTCGTCCTTGGCGTCCAGCAGCATCGTCTCCGGGGTCAGGTCGATGCCGCTGAGGGTGTAACGGGTGACGGGGATCGTCCCGCCTTCGCCTGTCACGGTCAGGGTCTCGCCCTTCTCCAGGCGCAGCGTTCCGCCGGGCAGGGCCGGGGACGCCATGCCCGGACTCTTCAACAGCGCCCGCGCGTAGAGCCCGTCGGACCAGGGGCTGCCGCTCTGGGCCACATAGAGGCCCGGCGCGGCGATCGTCGCCTCGCCCTTGCCCGTGGAATCGACCCATTCGGCATGGCCGACGGCCTGTTGGAAGCGCTCGTCGACCTTGCTGCCAAAGGTGGTGGCGCCGGTGATCGTCCAGCTCCGCGGCAGGCCGTCGGCGCCCAGCACAAGCATTTCGGCCATGGTCGGACCGCGCCCGTTGTTTTTGACGTCGTAGTCTATGGTGGTCCTGTCGCCGACGGTGTCGGCGATCAGGTGGCCAACCACCTTGCCCCCGAAGATCACCGAGAAGCTGGCCTTGTCGGCCAGGGCGGAGGCGGGCGCGGCCGCGAGCAGCAGCGAAACGAGGGCGGTTCTGATCATCGGCAAGTTAGAGCACCGGCTCCAGCGCGGGTAAAGCCGGCGGATCAGCCTGTCGCGAACAACGCTTCGCAACCCGTTCCGGCCAGGATCGTGTCCACCTCGGCCTGGGCCACGGCCGACAGGCCGGCGCGGGCCTCCCGCAGCCATCGCAGGCACTTGGCCTGGTAGGGGAAAGGCGGCTGAGTCCACGGCAGGCCGTCCACCTTCGTGTCGACCGACGTCGCGCCGCTGACCACGGCGCGGGCATTGGCCAGCATCACCGGCGGATAGACCCGGCCGATCTCCGCCAGCACGGCGAGCAGGGTCGGGGGCGGCGCGGCGATATCGATCCAGCCGTCCTCCGAGGGTTCCAGCCCCGACAGGTCCTCCATCAGGCTGACCCAGGCGTGGACCCGCGGCGCGGTCTCGACAGTCAAGGCCATCGGCGTCGGATCGAACTGGGCCAGCTGGGTGAGCTGGCCATAGATGGCGAAATCGGCGGACGCCGGACGGCGCCCAAGGACGAAGGGCTGGATCGACAGGTGGGCCTCGAAGGCCGCCAGAAAGCGACGGTAACTGGCCTCGATCACCGGACCGGTGACCGCGTTGGATCCCACGACATAAAGCCGGTTGATCTGACGGTCGCTGATCATCGCGCTCAGGGAGTCCAGAGACTCGTCGGGGATCGACAGCTTGCGCCAGAGCGGCAGCTGCCGGCCGGCCTTGCGGATGTCGTCGGCATAGGCCCAGCGGTAGTGGAACATCGCCTTGGTCAGCCATTCGTCGGCGTAGTCCTCGATCAGTTCGTCGAGGAAGGCGAGGGCCGGGCCGCCAGGGATCACGCTTCGGCCGGCGTGTTCGCGTTCCAGCCGGCGGATGATCGGCGTCGAGTCGGTCACCGCCTCAAGAACGCCGTCCGCGCCCGGAAGGTAGAATGTCGGCAGGAGCCGCACCTTTGGCGCGGGCAGACCGGCCAGGGCGGGGCCTTCGGTCGGCAGAAGGCGGTAGGGCAGGCGGCGGTAGCGCAGCAGGGCGACCATCTTGCGGGTGTAGGGCGAGCCGGGGGCGCCGCTGAGGGCGATTCGATCATCGACGGTCATGGGTCTGGCTTCCTCCGGCGCGGTTGAATTGGCATTGTGTGAGACAATAGACCAACAGGATGGGCCACGACACTGATGGGTTGAATGTCGGCGGGTTGAATTTGGCGCGCGGCAAGGCTTCGGCTATCCGGGCGGGCTGAAGCGGAGGAGACGGGTTTGACCGACCGGGACGACGCAGCCGGCGAAGGGGCGCCGCTCGATGGACGCCGGCAGCGCACGGTGGACAGCCGGGCGCGGATCATCGCGGCGATGATGGACCTGGCCCGGGCAGGTCACATCACCGTCAGCGCGGAACTTGTGGCTGAGACGGCCAACGTCGGACTGCGCACCGTCTTCCGGCACTTCAAGGACATGGACAGCCTCTATCGCGAGATGTCCCTGGCGGTCGAGGCTCGCCTTCGCGAGGAGGTCTCGCTGGCGTTCGCCGCCACTGGCTGGCGCCAACAAGTGCGTGAGCTGGTCGGCCGGCGCGCCGAGGTGTTCGAGAAGATCACCCCGTTCAAGCGGGCCGAGGCGGCCCATCGCCATCGCTCCAAATGGCTGGATCAGGACGCGGCGCGGCTGACGACCCTGTTGCGAGAGATCCTGCGCGGCGTCCTGCCGCCGGCCGTGGCGGACGATCCGATCCGATTCGAGGCGCTGGACCTCTCTCTCAGCTTCGAGGCCTGGGATCGGCTGCGACGCGAGCAGGGCCTCGACTCCGCGCAAGCGCGTCGTGTCCTCAACGGCCTCGTCGACGCGTTGCTGGCCGACGTCGCCGAGGCCTGACGGTCAGGTGACCGCCGAACGCTCCGAGAACCGCGGTTCGAGATAGACGCCGCTGTCCAGAACCTCGCGAAGAATCTCCACGGCGTCCCAAACCTCCGCGAAGGACAGATAGAGCGGCGTGAAGCCGAAGCGCAGGATGTCCGGCGCCCGGAAGTCGCCGATCACGCCCCGGGCGATCAGGGCCTGCATGATGGCGTAGCCCATCGGGTGCCGAAACGAAACGTGGGAGCCCCGCCGTGCGGCGTCACGCGGACTGGCCAGGGTCAGGGCGTCGCCGGTGCAGCGAGATTCCACCAGGGCGATGAACGTATCGCCCAGCGCGCGCCCCTTGGCCGCGAGCGCAGACATGTCGATTCCGGCGAAGGTGTCGACGCCGCATTCGAGCGCGGTCAGGCCCAGCATCCCGGGGGTGCCGCAGAGTTGCTGGCGGATGCCGGCGGCGGGCTGGTAGTCATCGCCGAAGGCGAACGGATCGGCGTGGCCCATCCACCCGGCCAGGGGCGTGCCGATCTCGTTCTGCCAGCGGCGGGCGACGAACACGAAGCTCGGCGCTCCCGGGCCGCCGTTAAGGTATTTGTAACCGCACCCCACCGCGAGATCCGCTTCCGCGGCGTTCAGATCGACGGGCAGGGCGCCGGCGCTGTGGCTGAGGTCCCAAAGGGCGACGGCGCCATCGGCGTGGGCCCGGGCGGTGATCTCGGCCATCGGCCAGCATTCGCCGGTCTTGTAATGCACGTGCGTCAGGACCACCGCCGCCGTGTCGCCATCGATGGCTCCGGGCAGGTCCTCGCGGTCTCGCACTTTCACTTCCGCCCGGCCGCCCAGCAGGCGTTCGAGGCCTTGGAGAATATAGAGGTCGGTCGGGAAGTTGCCGGGCTCGGTCAGGATCACCCGGCGTCCAGGCCTCAGGCTCAACGCCCCGCAGGCGAGCTTGAACAGGTTCACCGAGGTCGAGTCGGCGACGATCACCTCATCGGTGTTGGCGCCCACCAGTGGCGCGATCTTGGCTCCGATCCGGGCCGCCGCGCCGATCCAGTCGTGGGTGTTCCAGCTGCGGATCAGGTCCGTCCCCCATTGACGCGTCACCAGGTCCGTCACCCGCGCCGCCGTCGCCTTGGGCATGGCCCCCAGGGAGTTGCCGTCCAGGTAGATCACGCCCGGCGGAAGCGAGAAAGCGTCGCGCGTCGCCGCCAGCGGGTCCGCCTGGTCGCGGTTGCCCAGAGTCTCGCGCGTCAAGGTCGGGGGCGTGGTCGGGGTCAAGGCGGGCGGCTCCTGCAGGCAAGGGACACCTCATGCCTTGTCAGACCCGAGTCCGGAAGCGCGATCCGAGTCTGGATTGAGCGATGTGAATGTCGGATCTGAAACAATCTCATGAGACCGAAGCGCGTTTCCAGCCTAGTCCTTGGGCGCCGATGCCGCGTGCTGTCCGGTTTTCGCGCAACACCAGCATTTCCTGGCCGCAACATCGAGGGTGTTTGGAACCTCGGCCCCGGCAAGTGAAAGGTCGGTCTCGGTAAACGCCGCGCGGCTGGCGCGACGGCAGGCGTGACGGATTCGAACGGATGTCCGCAGAGACGGTCCGGCGGGTCGAGGAAACGGTGTCGGGAAGGCCTTCAGAACAACAACCCAAGGGGACTACATCGCTATGAAGACACTGTTTTCGGGGGCCAGCCTGGTCGCCCTTCTCGCGGCGGCCGGCGCGGTTCACGCCGCAGACGCCGCCGACGCCTCGGCCGCGACGGGTTCGACCGTTTCGGAACTGATCGTCACCGGCACGCGCCAGACCGGCGTCAAGGCCGCCGACAGCGCCGCGCCGATCGAAATCGTGGGCGGCGAAGCGCTCAAGCACGTCGGCCAGCCCGACCTGATCCAGACGCTCGCCCAGAACCTGCCGTCGTTCAACGCCGAGTCGCTGGGCGGCGACACCGCCAACCTGACCCTCACCGCAGCCCTCCGTGGCCTGAACCCCAACAACACCCTGGTGCTGGTCAACGGTAAGCGCCGTCACGGGACCGGCAACCTGCACGTTCTGGGCTCGGCCTATCAGGGCGCCGCGAGCGCCGACATCGGCCTGATCCCGGCCGGCGCCATCGACCATGTTGAAGTCCTCGAGGACGGCGCGGCCGCCCAGTACGGCACCGACGCCATCGCCGGCGTCGTCAACTTCATCCTCAAGCACAATGACCACGGCGGCACGGTTTCCGTTACCGGCGGCCAGTTCTATGAGGGCGATGGCGACACGGGCGCCGTGTCGATCAATCTCGGCCTGCCGCTCGGCCCCAAGGGCTTCTTCGATTTCACGGCCGAGAACCGCTACCACGGCTTCACCAAGCAAGGCACCGGCGATCGCCGGATTTCCAAGGCGGACGGCACCATCCTGTCCACCGTCCCCGCCAGCTGGGCGACGATCCCCGGCTTCCCCAACCTGAACAACATCGTCGGCGACGCCCAGTCGAACCTGTACAACGTTTTCTACAACGCAGGTTACGACTTTGGCGCCGTGCAGGCCTACAGCTTCGGCAGCTTCAGCCACCGCAAGGCGTCGGCCTACGAGAACTATCGCGTCCCCAACAAGGTGATCGCCTCGCCCGTACTCGGCGTGGCTGGCACCTACAACGCCACGACCACGACACCGGGCGAGCTGATTTTCGCGCCCCAGGGTTTCAATCCGCGTGAAGGCCTGGTCGAGAACGACTACTCCCTGACCGGCGGCCTCAAGGGCGTCGTCGAGGGCTGGAACTGGGATCTGTCGTCCACCTACGGCCGCGACAAGGACGACATCAGCACCCTGAACTCGGCCAACCGCGCCCTGTTCATCGACACCCACACCACCCCGACCAACTTCTACGATGGCGCCTTCACCTCCACTCAGTGGACCAACACCCTCGACCTTTCGAAGGAGTTCGCCGTCGGCCTGGCTTCGCCTCTGACCGTCGCTCTCGGCGGCGAAGCGCGTCGCGACACCTACACCATTGCCCATGGCGATCCGGCCTCGATCTACAAGGAAGGCGGCCAATCCTACCCCGGCTTCCAGCCCAGCGACGCCGGCAGCCACAGCCGCACCAACTACGCCGGCTACGGCGATCTCGCCGTCAGCCCGATCACCGGCCTGAAGGTCGATGTCGCTGGCCGCTTCGAGCACTTCAGCGACTTCGGCGACACCGAAGTTGGCAAGATCACCGCCCGCTACGACTTCAACCCGATGATCGCCATCCGCGGCACCCTGGCCACCGGCTTCCGCGCCCCGACCCTGGCCGAGGAATACTACTCGGCCACCAACGTGTCGCCGACCGCGGCGGTGGTACAGCTTCCGGCCAACTCCGCGGCCGCCAAGCTGATTGGCCTCGGCAACCTGAAGCCCGAAAAGTCCACCAACTACAGCATCGGTTTCGTGGCTCACCCGTTCGATCGTTTCAGCGCCACGGTCGACTTCTATGAGATCGACATCCACGACAAGATCGTCGCCACGGGCACCCTGTTCGGCTTCGGCGGGGCCCACAACTCTGCTTCGGTGCTGGCGGCCATCGCGGCTCACGGCAACATCATCGACCCGACCGTCACCTACGCCGGCGTCAGCTCGTTCACCAACGGTCAGAACACCCGCACCCAGGGTATCGAGGCCACGGCGAGCTACAGCTCCGACTTCGGCGACTATGGTCACGTCGACTGGACGGTGGCGGCCAACTACACCGACACCAAGGTGACCAAGGTCATCGCCACCCCGACTCAAATCACCGGACAATCCTTGTTCGACAAGACCGCGATCAGCTACGCGGAAAACGTCACGCCCAAGGAAAAAATCAGCCTTGGCGCCTATTACACGCTGGGCAAGTTCAGTGTGAACCTGCGTGAAACCATCTACGGACCGGCGTCGGAGTTCGTCAGCACCAACGGCGCCACCTATTATCAGGAGAAGATCGGTACGACCGGCATCACCGACCTTGAGGCGAGCTACAACCTGCTCACGGGCCTGAAGGTCTCCGCCGGAGCCAACAACCTGTTCAACATCAAGCCGCCCATCCGTCCGCTCAACGCGACCGGCACCGGCATGTTGGACGGCAGCAATGTCTACAACGCGCCCATGGGCTTCGCCGCCTTTGGTCTGAACGGCGGCTACTACTACGGCCGGGTCACCTACTCGTTCTAGGACCTGACCGGATCAAGATCGGAGGGGGCGGCGCCGTAAGGAGCCGCCCCAGCCGGACAACCGACCGACCGGGCGAGAGGACGGGCCGAATTGCCTAAAAAACCGTCAAGGCGGCTAATAATTGGTCAAAGTCGACCTGTGACAGTAAGGTAACAGCCTAAAAGCTTTGCGTCCGCCGACTTCCCCGGGGCGGATAGCGTCGCTATTGCTTTCTGGCAGAGCGAAACAGCTCGCACTTCAACGACAATCCTCGGGGTCACACGCATGACACGTCTAATGGCAGGCACCAGCCTGCTTGCGCTTATCGCCTCCGCCGGGGCGGCCTACGCCGCCGACGCCGCGTCCGCCGAAAACGGCCCAACGGTCTCTGAAGTCATCGTCACCGGCACGCGCCAGGCGGGCGTCAAGGCCGTCGACAGCGCCGCGCCGATCGTCGTGGTGGGCAGCGAGGCCCTCAAGCGGGTCGGCCAGCCCGACCTGATTCAATCCCTGTCGCAGAACCTGCCGTCCTTCAACGCCGAAGGCTATGGCGCCGACACCGCGGCCCTGACCCTGTCGGCCCAGCTGCGCGGCCTCAACCCCAACGACACCCTGGTGCTGGTCGACGGCAAGCGCCGCCACGCCACCGCCAACCTGCATGTCGATCCGGGCGCCTTCCAGGGCGCCGCCACCGCCGACCTCAGCCACATTCCGGTCAGCGCCATCGACCACATTGAAGTGCTGGAAGACGGGGCCGCCGCCCAGTACGGCTCCGACGCCATCGCCGGGGTCATCAACATCATCCTCAAGACGGCCGATCACGGCGGCTCGCTCAGCCTGACCGGCGGCCAGTACTTTGAAGGCGACGGCGACACCGGCGCCGTCTCCCTCAACAAGGGCTTCTCCCTGCCCGACGGCAAGGGTTTCCTGAACGTCACCCTTGAGGAGCGCTACCACGACTTCAGCCACCAGGGCGGCTGCGATGTGCGCATCTCCAACCCCGACTGCAGCCTGAAGGCGATCACCAACAGCGATCCGATCAAGAACGCCATCAACCGGGCCGGCGTCGTCAACGCCGCGAACTACCCGTTCGTGAACCGGATCTACGGGGACCCCCACTACGTTGCGTTCGACAGCTTCTACAACGCCGGTGTCGAGCTTGGCGGTGGGGCCCAGTTCTACAGCTTCGGCAGCTTCGGCCACCGCAACGCCTCGGCCTACGAGAACTACCGCGTTCCGGCCAAGGTGATGATCGAAGGCAGTTCGGTGGCCACCTCCACCGTGCCGTTCCCGATCGGTTTCGAGCCACGCGAAGCGATCCAGGAAGACGATTATTCGGTCACCGCCGGGCTCAAGGGCGTCGCCCTCGGCTGGAACTGGGATCTGTCGTCCACCTACGGCGACAACCTCGCCCGGATCTCCACTGTCGACTCGGCCAACGCCTCCCTGCTGAACGCCACAGGCGCGACGCCGCGCAACTTCTTCGACGGCGTGTTCGAGAATTCGGAGTGGACCACCGCCGTCGATCTCAGCCGCGACTTCGCCGTTGGCATGGCCTCGCCTCTGAACGTCGCCCTAGGCGCTGAAACTCGCCGCGACGTCTTCACCATCAAGCAGGGCGACGCCGCGTCCATTTACGCCGAAGGCGGTCAGTCCTACCCTGGCTTCCAGCCGACCGATGCCGCCAGCCACCTGCGCACCAACTACTCGGGCTATATCGACTTCGCCGTCAGCCCGGTCACGGGTCTGAAGCTGGACGCCGCCGGTCGCTTCGAGCACTACAGCGACTTCGGCGACACCCAGATTGGCAAGATCACCGCCCGCTACGACTTCAACCCGATGATCGCCATCCGCGGCACCGTCAGCACCGGCTTCCGCGCCCCGACGCTGCAGGAAGAATACTATTCGGCGACCAATGTGTCGCCGTCCTTCGCGGTCGTGCAGCTTCCCTCCAACTCGGCCGCCGCCAAGCTGGTGGGTTTCCCCAACCTGAAGCCTGAGAAGTCCGACACCTACAGCATCGGCTTCGTCGCCCACCCGGCGCCCCGGCTGGCCCTGACCGTCGACGCCTATGAGATCGACATCCACGATCGCATCGTCGCCACCGGCACCATCTATGGCCGTGGCGGGGCCACCAACTCCGCAGCCGTTCTGGCGGCGATCGCGGCCCATGGCAACATCCTCGATCCGGGTGTCACCTATGTCGGCATCAGCGTCTTCACCAACGGCGTCAACACCAGCACCAAGGGCATCGAAGCCACCGCCAGCTATTCCTCCGACTTTGGCGATATGGGCCATGTCGATTGGAGCATCGGCGCCAACTACAACGAAACCACGATCACCAAGATCCAGGCGACCACGGCGCAGATCTCGCCGCAGCCGCTGTTCAACGCCAATGCGGTCAGCCTGCTGACCACGGCGACGCCGAAGGAAAAGGTGGTGCTCGGCGCCCTGTGGAGCCTTGGCAAGTGGAGCGTCAACCTGCGCGACACCATCTATGGTCCGTCGTCCGAGCAGGTCAGCCCCAATGGCGGCACCTACTACAAGTTGAACATTCCGGTCACCAGCATCACCGACCTGGATATCGCCTACGCCATCAACAGCAGCCTGAAACTGGATGTCGGCGCCAACAACCTGTTCGACAAGAAGCCGCCGGTTGTGCCCTACATCGCCGGCGTGGGCATGGTCTCGGGCAACAACGTCTACAACGAGCCGATGCAGTTCTCGCCCTATGGCATCAACGGCGGCTACTACTACGGCAAGGTGACCTACACCTTCTGAGTCCAGCCACCTTGACATCGATGGGGCGGGCGGCGCGCGAGCGCCGTCCGCCCTTGTCGTTTGTGGCGATGTTCCGCGGCCGCGAGCGCTGCTAAACACCCGCCATGCTGACCTATCGCCTCGCCGTCGAAGACGACCTTCCCGCCCTGAAGGCCCTGATGGCCCTGGCCATCGACGAACTGCAGAAGGGGTTTCTCGACGCTGACCAGATCGTCGCGAGCCGCCAGGTGATGGGGCTCGACACCCAACTCGTCGCCGATCGGACCTACTTCCTCGTCGAGGAAGATGGCGTCCTGGCCGGCTGTGGCGGCTGGAGCCGTCGCGCCACGCTCTACGGCGGCGACCACAGCACGGCTCTGCGCGATGCGGCGCTTCTCGACCCCACCGTCGATGCGGCCCGCGTGAGGGCGATGTACACCCACCCCGCCTTCGCCCGCCGCGGCGTCGGCCGTCTGATCCTGGCCCTGTGCGAGGCGGCCGCCGCCGCCGAGGGCTACGGCCGGGTCCAGCTGATGGCGACTCTGTCGGGGGAACCGCTGTATCGCGCCTGCGGCTATCAATCGATCGAACACACCGGCGCGGCGCCCGTTAACGGGGTCGTCGTGCCGTTGATCCTTATGGGAAAGCCCATCGTTCCCGCGTCGGCGGGCTGAGGCGGACAGACCCTTGGCCCTTTCCCCAACTGCTCTCAACGCCGCCGTCGACCGGGCCGCCGCCCTGCTGGCCGTGGACCCGCCCGCGGCGGAGCGTGAAATCCGACCGGTGCTGCGACAGGCGCCGAAGGACCCCCGCGCCCTGCTGATTCTGGCCTCCGCCCGCCGCCGTCAGGGCGACGCCAAGGGCGCGGCGTCCCTGCTTGAGCCTCTCGCCGCGGCGTTCCCGCGCGCGGCGCAGACCCGCTACGAACTGGGTCTCGTCAGGTCCGACCTCGGCGACGGGCCGGGCGCGGTGGAGGCGCTGTGGCAGGCGGTCGCGCTCAACCGCAACTATGCTCTTGCCTGGCGTTCCCTCGGCGAGACGCTGTTCAAGGCCGGCGACACGCCGGGGTCGGAGCGGGCCTTCGCGGAATACGCTCGCGCCGCTGTCACCGATCTGGCCCTGCGCCCGGCCGCCGACGCGATCTTCGAGGGGCGCCTCGATCACGCGACGCGCCTTTTAAGTCAGAGGCTTGCCGCAGCGCCGAGCGACACCACGGCGATGAATCTTCTGGCCGAGGTCCTTGTCCGCCTCGGCCGTGACGCCGATGCGGAAACCTGGCTTGACCGCGCCCTCGGCGAAGATTCGGACTTCGACGGCGCCCGGCTCAATCTGGCCGCCCTTCTTTTCGGCCAGCAGCGCGCGGCCGCCGCCATCGGCCATCTCGAACGCCTGCTGGCGCGGGACCCAGCCTCCGCCCCTTACCGCAATCTGATGGCGGCCTGCCTCAGTCTCGTGGGCGCTTACGACCGGGCCCTGGAACTCTATGAAGGCCTGCTCGCGGAGATCCCGCTGCAGCCGAAGATCTGGCTCAACTACGGTCAGGCCCTGCGCACGGTCGGGCGGCGGGCGGACGCTGTCGCCGCATTCAAGCGCGCCATCGCCCTGGCTCCAGGCCTGGGCGAAGCCTACTGGAGCCTGGCTAATCTCAAGGTGGCGGCGATCTCTCCGGAGGAAGAGTCGGCCATGGCGGCGCAGCTGGCCCGGCCGGACCTCGCCGACGATGATCGGCTCCATCTGAACTACGCCCTGGGCAAGGCCCGCGAGGATCGCGGCGATCCGGCCGGCGCCTTCGCCGCCTATGCCGAGGGGGCCCGCCTGCGCCGCCTGGCCGTTCCCTATGACTCTGCCGCCGCGACGGCGCAGATGAAGCGGGCCACGGCCCTGCTCGACGCGCCGTTCTTCGCCGCCCGCGCCAACGGGGGCTGCCCCTCCGAGGATCCGATCTTCATCGTCGGGCTGCCCCGGTCGGGTTCGACCCTGATCGAACAGATCCTCGCCAGCCACTCGGCGGTTGAAGGCACCATGGAACTGTCTGATATCGGCTTCATGGCCCAAGCCATCGCCCGGTCGGCGGGCTATCCGGCCGGGCTGGCCGGTTTGGACGAGGCCGAGCGCCTGCGCCTCGGCGAGACCTTTCTGGCCAACACCCGCGTTCACCGGAAGCTCGGCCGACGGTTCTTCATCGACAAGATGCCCAACAATTTCCACCACCTGGGCCTGCTCCAGCTGATCCTGCCCAAGGCCAGGATCATCGACGCCCGCCGCCACCCGATGGCCGCCTGCTTCTCCGCCTTCAAGCAGCATTTCCACCAGGGGCAGGCCTTTTCCTACGATCTGGCCGACCTCGGCGCCTACTACCGCGACTATGTGGAGCTGATGGCGCACTTTGATACGGTCTTGCCGGGGCGGGTCTGCCGCGTCATCTACGAGGATCTGGTGGAGGACACCGAGGTGCAAGTCCGACGACTGCTCGACCACTGCGGCCTGCCGTTCGAGGAGGGCTGCCTGAGGTTCTACGACAACGACCGGGCCGTGCGGACGGTCAGTTCCGAACAGGTGCGGCGGCCGATCTTCCGCGAGGGCCTCGACCAGTGGCGGCGGTTCGAGCCGTGGCTCGGGCCGCTCGAGACGGCGCTCGGGCCGGCTCTGGAGACATGGCGCCTACCCTCCGGAGGGTAGGGCGAAGGCGATCACCTGGTCGGCGATCTTCGTGCCCGACATGCCGTGGCGGCCCGAGGCGATCAGCACATATTGCCGTCCCTTCCAGACATAGGTCATGGGCGTCGCCTGGGCGCCGCCAGGCAGCCTGCCGCGCCACAACTCACGACCGTTGGTGGCGTCGAAGGCACGCAGGACATTGTCCATGGCCGCGCCGATAAACAGCAGGCCTGAGCCGGTGACAATCGGCCCGCCGACGTTCGGAACGCCCGTTCCGCGCAGGAACAGCTGGCTCCCCGGCAGCAGGTCCGCGGTGGTTCCGAACGGAACCTCCCACAAGACCGCGCCCGTGCGCATGTCGACGGCGTGAAGTTGGCCCCAGGGCGGCGGATTGCACGGCAGGCCGAGCTTCGAGGTCATCACCTTTCGCCGCATGCCGAAGGGCGCGCCCTCCTGCCGGGAGATTTCCGTGTCCGGCTCGGCCGCCCGGGCCGCCGACACCTTGTCGGCCGGGATCAGGGTGACAAGATGCATGGCGCTGGAGGTGTTGACATAGGCCACGCCACGGCCGGGATCGAACGCCAACCCTCCCCAATTCGAGCCGCCGCCGGTGAAGGGATAGAGGATCGTGCCCTGGGTGGAGGGCGGGGTGAACAGACCCTCGCGCCGCGACGCGGCGATGGCTTTCCGGCATTGCGCCCTATCCCAGGATGTGAGGCCGAAGGCGTCTTCGGGGCGGATGACCGACGGAGCGAGCGCCTTCGGCGCGATGGGAAAAGGCTGCGTCGCCGACAGCACCTCACCGGGTGCGCCGCCCTGAGGGACCTGACGTTCCTCTACGGGAATCACCGGCCTGCCCGTGTCGCGGCCGAGGGTGAACAGCAGACCCTGCTTGGTGGTCTGCAACACGGCCGGTTGGCTCAAGCCGTTCCAGGCCACCGTCGCCAGGGTCGGTTGGGCCGGATTGTCGTAGTCCCAGACGTCGTGATGGACGGTCTTGAACGCCCAGACCTTACGACCTGTCTCGATGTCGAGGGCCACAACGGAATCGGCGTCGCCATCGTCGCCGACCCTCAGGCCGCCCCAGAAGTCGGGGCTGGGGCTGGTGGTCGGCAGGAAGACAAGGCCGCGATCCTCGTCCACCGACATCGGCGCCCAGACATTGGCCGCGCCGGCGATAACGGTGGGCGGTGCGCTGGCCAGGGGATCGAAACGCCACCTTGGCGCGCCGGTGCGGGCGTCGTAGGCGCGGACCGCGCCGGACACCTCCTTGACCCTCTGGTTGTCGTCGATCGAGGAACCGACCACCACCACGCCCCGCCCGACCACCGGCGGGGAGGTGATCTGCATCTCGCCCCGACGGTGCAGGACGACGCCCTCGGCCGTGTCGATCACGCCGCCATGGCCGAAGGCGGCGCAGGTCTTGCCGGTGGCGGCGTCCAGCGCGATGAGTCGCCGGTCGTTGGTGTTGAGGAACACGCGTTCGGCGCAGGGCGCGCCCGTCGCTGGGCTCGGATCGCGCCACCAGGCCACCGCCCGGCAGTTCTCAAGGTTTGGATAGTGGACGGTCGGATCGATCTTCGGGTCATAGGCCCACAGCCTCGCGCCAGTGGCGGGATCGAGGGCGAACACCTCGTTGAATGGCGAACAGACATAGACCCGGCCGCCGGCCATGATCGGCGTATTTTCGAACGATGAGTGCTTCAGGTCAGCGCCCTTGCTGGCGATATCCCCGGTCGAGAACGTCCAGGCGATCTTCAGGCCGCGCACGTTGGCGGGGGTGACCTGGCGTGCCGCAGAGTAACGTTGCCCGCCTTGGTCGGCGCCGTAATAGGGCCACGGCCGGTCCGGTTCCGTCGCCAAGCGCGCCGGGCGGGGCGAGCAGGCCTGGAGTGCGGCGAGGACCGCGAACAGGCCCAGGGCAACGAAAATGGATTTCATGCCTTAAGAATGCCGTTGGTCTCCGGAGCGCGCAAGGTCGACCGACCCGCTAACAGCGGTTGCTTGCGAGGCCGAACGGGCTAGGCTGATGAGGTGAGGTTTCCGATGATCCGTTCACGAGACGCCGCCAGCCATGGGGCCGCCACCGCCTCGGCTCCGGCGTGACGCGGTCTCCCAGACGCGGGGCGACACCACCGACCGCGGATGATGGGTCATCACCGACTCCGACGACGTCCGCCCCACACCCCCTGATGCGGGTCGGGCCGGGTCTGATCACCGGTGTCGCCGACGACGACCCCAGTGGCATCGCCACCTATTCGCAGGCCGGCGCGCAGTTCGGTCTGAACATGCTCTGGACCATGCCGCTGGCCTATCCGCTGATGGCCGCGATCCAGGCGCTCTGCGCCCGCATCGGCCGGGTGACGGGCAGGGGGCTTGCGGCCAATATCAAGCACGCCTTCCCGCCCATCGTGCTGAAGGTCGTCGTCGGCCTGCTGCTGATCGCCAATGTGCTGAATATCGCCGCCGATGTGGCGGCGATGGGCGAGGTCGGCGAACTGGTCACCGGCGTCAACCGTCACCTGATGACGCTGCTGTTTGTGGTCATCACCCTGTCTCTCCAGCTGTTCGTGCCCTACCACCGCTATGTCGGTATCCTGAAATGGCTGTGCCTGTCGCTGCTGGCCTATGCCGCGGTGCTGTTCACCGTCCATGTGCCCTGGGGCGAGGTCGCCCTGCGCACGGTCTGGCCCCGGTTCACGCCCAACGCGGCGGCGGCTTCCGTCGTTGTGGGGGTGTTCGGCACGACGATCAGCCCCTACCTGTTCTTCTGGCAGGCCTCGGAGGAGGTCGAGGACCTCGGGCGCGGGCCGCGCGGCAAGGCTCTGATCCATGATCCTGGCGCGGCTCCGAGGGAGCTTCAGCGCATCCGCTGGGACACCTGGAGCGGCATGGCCTATTCGGACATCGCCGCTTTCTGCATCATCCTGGCCACGGCCGTCACCCTTCACGCTTCGGGCGTCACCGACATCGAGACCGCCGCCCAGGCCGCCACCGCCCTGAAGCCGCTGGCCGGCCAGTTCGCGTTCCTGCTGTTCACCCTCGGCATCCTTGGCGTGGGCCTGATCGGTGTGCCGGTGCTGGCGGGCTCGGGCGCCTACGCCCTGTCCGAAGCCATGGGCTGGAAGGAGGGACTGGAGCGCAAGGTTCGCAACGCCCGCGGCTTCTACGGCGTGATCGCCGCCAGCGTCCTGCTCGGCTTGGTGATCCAGTTCTCGCCGATCAGCCCGATGAAGGCGCTGTTCTGGAGCGCCGTGATCAACGGGGTGATCGCCGTGCCCCTGATCGTGGTGATCATCCTGCTCGCCGCCAGAAAGAGCGTCATGGGTCGGTTCGTCGCCGGTCCGACGCTGCTGGCGCTGGCGGGGATCGGCGCGGCGGTCATGGCCGCGGCCGCGGCGTGCATGGTGGTCCTGGCCTGACGCCATGGCGCCGGAGTCTGCGACGAAAATGCTTCTGAGAATCTGTTGCGTAAAAGCTTGGGTTGGAACAGACTGATTTTTCCGGAGTTGTCGACGAACCAATGATCGACGACCTGGTCGGAGAAACGCAATGGCGGCGACGCTGAAGCAGATGGGTTGGTCGATGGTGCGACGGATACCGATTGAAGTGACCACGGTGGCGGCCTTCGCCGTAGCCATATTCGGG
The DNA here is from genome assembly GCA_903870555.1 of uncultured Caulobacteraceae bacterium. Lineage (GTDB taxonomy): Bacteria > Pseudomonadota > Alphaproteobacteria > Caulobacterales > Caulobacteraceae > Acaudatibacter > Acaudatibacter boreus. The sequence goes on along the minus strand of CAIQDO010000478.1, from coordinate 10,826 downwards.
GTCTGCGCCACCGGCGCGGCGATCTGTTCGGCGATGGTCACCCCTTCGCCCTGGCTGGTCGCTGGTGCATACGGAGGTCCCGCCGCTTTGGCCTTCGGCCTCTATTGGGCCCTTTCTCACCGTCTCTGATCTCTATTGAGCCTCTGCCGGGTCGGATCTCCCGCCGTGGTCGACGCCCACGACGGCGCGGGCTAAGGTGTCCATTCCGGGGCCAAGGTGGAGATGGATTTGCGGCAGGCCATGCCCCAGGGCGGCGGTGCTCAGGCGATGGCGGAACCGGCCGCGCCGCCGTCGGGCGGCCGACGGTTCGTGTTCGCCCTGGCTATTCTCTTCATCCTTTGCCTGTTTTGCGCGCCACTTTATGTGAACACCGTCTCCGGCGACGCGCCAATGGCTCGCCATGGCGTTGTCTCCTTTCAGGGAAGGTCTGACTGGCGCCGCGCCATCGCGCTTGGCGGCGAATGGCGCCTTCTCTGGCGGGCTCCAGACCTCGCGGCTGGTCCGCGAGCCGACGACAGCGCGATGGTCAAGGTTCCCGGAGTCTGGCAAGGGGCGGTTACCGCCGGCGGCGCAAGGCTGCCAGGGCCTGGCCTCGCGACGTACCAGTTGCTTATCCATGGACTACCGCCCGGAGACTACACCCTCTTCGTGCCGACGATCAGCCATGCCAGTCAGGTCTGGGTGAATGGCCGTCTGGCGAGTGTCCGAGGCGTGGTCGGCGCGACCGCGGCGGCCACTCGTTATTTTTGGCGGCCGCATGAAATCCCCATTGAGGCGGATGGCGGCGACATCCGCCTTGCGATCGACGTTGCCGCCTTCCGTCATGTGAGCACTGGCCTTGAGGCGCCGCCTGTGATCGGCAAGGCGGCGGTTATGGGGGCTCGGTCCGCAACCTTGTTCGCCCAGGAGTTGTTGTTCATCGTTACGCTGCTGATCCTGTTCTTCTACGGGGCCGTGGTGTTTTCGTTCCGCTCGGACGATCTGCCGTCTCTCTACTATGCTCTTAGTTGTCTCTGCCTAATACCGACTGCGATGGTGATCGGCCACGATAATCTGTTGGCGCTACTTTACCCTGGTCTCTCTTTCCCGGTGATGCTGTCGATCGAATATCTCAGCTGTATCGTGAACTTCATGCTGCTTCTTGCCTATGTCGACGCCCTGTTTCCCCGAGAGCGATCGCGGTGGGTGTTCTGGTTTTTCCAGGTTGTATTCGGCCTTTCGCTGGCTGGATTAGGATGGGTCCTGGCCCGCGGAGACACGCGTCTGGCGTCGGCGCTTGACCGCTATCCCCTGTTCGTGGCGGCGGCGGAGATGATCTACGTCGTTGGGTCGGTTTGCCTCGCGACCTTGCGGCGGCGAGATGGCGCGGCTGTGTTTCTTCTCGGCGTCACCGTGTTCGCCGTCACCGCCTTTCAGGCGATTCTGGTGCAATACGACATCGTGCCCGAGGATCAGGTGATCGGCTACGCCTTCGCGCCGATGGGGCTGGTGGTCTTCTCCTTCGCCCAGATCATCATTTTGGCCGAGCGCTGGTCGCTGGCGATCCGGGCCACGGAGGCGATGGCCGTCGACCTGCGGCGGCTGATGGAGGTCAGCGCATCGATCACCTCCGAAGTTCGCCTCGATGTGCTGCTTCGGAAGGTTGTGGAAGCGGCGAGTCGATTCCTCCAGGCCGACCGCGGCGCCCTGTTTCTCCACGATCCCAGGACCGACCAGCTATGGTCGATGGTGGCCGAGGGAATCGAAACCCGTGAAATCCGCCTGCCGGCGACATCTGGCCTGGCCGGGGATAGCTTTGGCAGCGGCGAGGCCAGTATCGTCAATGACCCTTACGCCGACCCCCGGTTCAATCGCGCTGTCGATGACGCAACGGGATATCGCACGCGTTCGATTCTGACATTGCCGATCATTACGCGCGATGGTCGACGACTGGGTGTGATGCAGGTCTTGAACCGCCGCGACGGCCGTCCGTTCGAGCCGGCCGACGTCACCCGCCTGCGCGCCTTCGCCGCCAATGCGGCGGTGGCGATCGACAACGCCGCCCTGTTCTCAGATATTGTCGCCGCCCGAAACTATAACGACAGTATTCTGGCCTCGATGTCGGGCGGTGTGATCACCCTGAGCGCCGACGGATCCATCGAGACCCTGAACGCCGCCGCGGCGGAAATCCTTGAGATCGTTCCCGACGTCGTTCGCGGACGAACCGCCGATGCGGTTCTCTCCGGTCCGAACCTCTGGCTGATCAGCGAGTTCGATGCGGTGGCCGCCGACAGCCAGGCGCGGGCTTTGCTGGATGTTGAGATCGTCACGGCGAGCGGCCGCGCCATATCGGTCAATCTGTCGATCGTGCCGCTGATCCGCGGCGAGGCCGCGGCCGGCCTGCTCCTTCTGTTCGAAGACATCAGCCAGGAAAAGCGGCTCAAGGGCGCCATGCGGCGGTTCATGACCCAGAGGGTGGTCGACCAGATCCTCGACCGTCAGGACGACCTGCCGTTCGGCTCGGCCTGTGTCGCGAGTGTGCTGTTCGCCGACATCCGGGGTTTCACCTCCCTGGCCGAGCGGCTCAAGCCTCGCGAAACAGTCGATATGCTCAACGAGGTCTTTGCCGAATTGGTCGAGGCGGTTTCATCCAACGACGGCGTCGTCGACAAATTCATAGGCGACGCGATCATGGCGGTGTTCGGAGCGCCGATCTCCAGCGGCCGAGATCCAAGGAACGCTGTCGAGAGCGCAAACGCCATGATGGCTCTGGTGACGATGCTCAATGGACGGCGCGACCGCAGGGGAGAGCCGCCGCTTCGACTGGGTATTGGTGTCGCCACGGGCGAACTAATCGCTGGGGCGATCGGTTCGCCGAAACGCATGGAATACACGGTGATCGGCGATTCGGTGAATCTTGCCTCCCGGCTGCAGGATCTGACCAAGACCTACGGGGTCGGGGTGATCCTGTGCGACGCCACGGCGGCGGCGGGCGGCGCCAATCAGGTGCTGCGGCGCCTCGACACCGTTTCAGTGCGTGGGCGCGGACGGCCCGAACGCATCCACCAACTGCTCACGTACCTCGACGCCGCGGCTTTTCCTCATCGCGACGCGGTGTTGGCGGCCTATGCCTGCGGCCTCGAAAGCCTTGAGGCCGGCGATGCGGCGGAGGCGGCGGAGGCCTTCGCCAGGGCCTTAACGTTGAATCCCGAGGACGCACCGTCTCGCCTGATGTTTCAACGCGCCAAGGCGGCCCAGGCCGGCGCATCGGTGATCTAGCGGCGCCCCAGCGAGTCATCCTTACGGCCAAAATAATTGTTGGCCAGCCAACAACTTAATGATAGCAATTGCCCACGGTCGCGAACGTGCGGCCCGCCAGGGGAGGCGCCAGACAAGAAGACCGGCCGAGGAGGCGCGCGCCCATGTCCAGCCCAAAGACGGACTACGACGTCATCATGATCGGGGGCGGGGTCAACGGTCTCGCCGGCGCCGCCTACCTGCAGAAGTCTGGTCTCAACGTCGCGGTGTTCGAGCGCCGCGATGAGTCGGGCACCTTCTGCGCCACCGAGGAGGTTCTGCACCCCGGGGTGAAGCTTAACCTCCACGCCTCCTTGCTGCTGACCCACTACGGCCCGGCTTATGTCGACCTCGAACTGGAGCGTTTCGGCCTGGAACTGCTGCGCCCGCCGGGCGCCGCCTTCGGCTATTTCTATCCGTTCCTGGACGGCAACGCCGTGCTGTTTTCCAGCCGCGACGCCCGTGAGACCTACGAGGCCTGGAAGCGTATCTCGCCCAAGGACGCGGAGACCTACCGCACCATTGTCAATTTCTTCGGGCCGATGATGCCGGCGATGTTCCACGCCGGCTACGCGGATAAGCACACCGACGAGAGCTTCCTGCGGCTGCTCGACGCCTATGAGAAGCTGCCGATCTTTCCCAAGGACTGGCTGTGGATGACGGGTGTCGAGTTCGTCGACTGCATCTTTGAAAACGAGCAGATCAAGGTAGCCGTGCTCAGCTATCCGGCCACTTCCGGCGTCGAGGGCATCAGCAGCCGCCTCAGCGGGCCACTGGGCGTGCTGAACTTCCTGCTGATGTTCAGCGCCGAGGGCGGCTACACCGCCCGGGGCGGCAGCCATGGGCTGACCCATTCGCTGGTGCGATGCTTCGTCCATCACGGCGGCAAGATCTTCTACAACTGCCCGGTCGAGAAGGTGATCATCGAGAACAATCAGGCCAAGGGCGTCAGGCTGTCCAGTCTGGCCACCTATCCCGAGGCCGAGTTCAAGGCCTCGCGGGCCGTGATCAGCGACGTCAGCGCCAAGCCGACGTTCTTCGGGCTGATCGGCGAGGAACATCTGCCGGCCTCCGCCCTCGCTCCGCTCAAGCGCTTCGACTATCGTGGCTCGACCCTGTTCACCAACTATTACGTGATGGACGCGAAGCCCAACTTCGCCTGTTCCGAGAAGTTCCCGGAAGCCAACAACACTTTCGTCTACAACTTTGGCGCCGAGACCATGAACGACGTCGGCCGGCTGATTGACAATGTGATGGTCAGAGACCTGCCGCCCGACCCGCCCATCGTGTGGGGCGCGGCCTTCAACTACTGCATCGCCGACCCGACCCAGGCGCCGCCAGGGCAGTACACGCTACTGACTTGGGCCATCGTCCCCTATGAAATCCGCCCCCTCGGCGGGCCGGAAAAGTGGGACGACCTGCGCGAATCCTACGCCGACAAGGTCGAGGCGGTGTTCGAGCAGTACCTGCCAAATCTCGCGACCGCCAAGATCGCCCGCTACGTCAATACGCCCCACGACTATGTCCGGCGCAGCCCCCATTGCGGCGGCAACATGCATCCCAGCGGCTCGGTGAACGAGGCGCAGATGTGGAGCTGGAAGCCGTTCGCCGGCTGTGGAGCCCCCAAGACGCCGATCGACAGCTTCTATCTCTGCCAGTCCACAGGCGCGGCCAACTATACCAATCTGGGCGCCGGTTACGCGGCCGCCTGCGAGGTCATCGACGACATGGGAAAGGGGCGGCCGGATTGGTGGAGGGCAAAAGCCTTCGAGGGAGCCACCGAACTGCTGCGTCGCCAGGGAATAACCCAGCGGTTCAGCGTCGATTGATCGGCGGGAGAGACAACAATGTCCGAACATCAAGACTATGACGTGATCGTGGTCGGCGCCGGCCACAATGGCCTGACCGCCGGAGCCTACCTGTCCAGGGCAGGCGCGAGAGTGCTGGTCGTCGAGCGGCGACACGAAACCGGCGGCGCCCTGGTCACCGAGGAGTTCTCCGGCTACCGCTTCAACCTCCACGCCAACTATATGCTGATGCTCGATGTGGCGCCGCCCTACGCTGATCTGGGGCTGGAGGAGGACGGCTGCGTCTATATCCGGCCCGACGCGGAGGCGTCGCTGCTGACCGGCGATGGCGGGGCGATCACGCTCTATGCCGATCTCGACAAGACCTTGGACTCCATCCGCGCCTTCTCGCCGAAGGACGCCGAGCGCTACCGTGAGATTTACCTCGACTACAAACAGATCGCCGACGAATACCTGATCCCCTCGACCTACGGGCGGCCCGTCGGCTCGGCCCAGCTGGCCGCCACCTACATGGAAAGCGAACTCGGCCAGAAGATCCTCAAGGTGTCGGAGGAGACGCCGCTGGAGATCTGCCGCGGCTGGGGCTTCGAGACCCCAGGCCTTTCCGCCCTGCTGCTCTATCTGATTTGCATGTGGGGCATCGATCCGGAGGAATCCAACTCCAGCTATCTGGTGCCGCTGTATTTCAACCGCATCCTCAACGCCACGCTCGTCAAGGGCGGGTCCCACCGCCTGTCCTCCACCCTGCAGAAGGCCGGCATCCTCGCCGGCATGGAGGTTATGGAGAACCATGAGGTTCGCCGGTTCATCGTCGAGGACGGCGTGGCCAAGGGGGTCGAGGTGGCGCCCACGGGCATGGGGGGCCCGATCACGCGCATCGACGCCAAGGCAGTCGTCACTTCTACCGATCCGACCGTGACGTTCGGCCAGTTCATCCCCGAGGCGGAGGTGCTGAAGCGCTCCAAGCTGTGCCTCAACACCGCGAAGAACTGGGAATGGGAGCAGAGTTCGTTCTTTCTCTGCCATCTGGCGCTGCGGAAAAAGCCCCACTTCAAGGCCGAGAGCCGCGATCCCGGCGTGGAGAAAGCCTTCATCCGCGTGTTCGGTGTCGAGACCCCGGACGATGTGGTCACCCACCTCAAGGAGGTGATGGAGGGCCACCTTCTGCATGATATCGGGCACGTGACCTTCACCACCGACCTCGACCCCAACCAGGCCCCGAAGGAGGTCGAGCCGGACAGCGCCGTCTGCCGCATCGAGGCCTGCGTGCCCTACGCACCCGCGGCCGGCGACTGGAACGACCTGTCGGTCGGCTACGGCGACCGGCTGATCGCCAAGCTGGCCAGCTACATGACCGACTTCGACAGCGCCGACATCGTCCGCCGCTATGACTACAGCCCGCTCTATATCGAAGCCAAGATCCCACAGATGAAGCGCGGCTCGATCAAGCATGGCGCCTATGTGATGACGCAAATGGGCTATTCGCGGCCCAATGTGCAGTGCTCGTCGAACCGCACGCCGATCGACAATCTCTATGTCTGCGGGGCCAGCACCTTTCCGGGCGGCATGATCACGTTCGGAGGCGGCTACAATGCCGCCAACGTGGTGGCCGCCGACCTGGGTCTGCCCGTGTGGTGGACCGAGCCGGAAGCCGTCACCGCAGCCCGCAAGAAAGGCTTCCTGCTGTGATCGTCTGGTCCCGCGGCCTGGGCAAGCAGCGCCTGCCCCTCATTCTTGCCGACGCGACTCTGGAAACGAGCGCCCATACCCTGACGCTCAAGGGAAATATCGAGCCGGTGTGCTGGGACTACGCCATTCGCCTCGGCCCCAACGATCTTCGGGATTTTCTGGCGGTGATGGCCCGGCGCGACACCCTGGATTTCCTGGCGGAGCGCGGCGGCGTGCTCATCCCGTTCGTCGTCGGGCTGTTGAAAGTCGCGCCGGGCCTGATCGTCAAGCTGGTGGCTCACCAGGTCTCGACGGCGTTTCGGGCGAGGGGCAAGTCATGAACTTCTGGTCGGAAGGCCTTGGCGACCGCGAACTGGTGATGGCTCTTGATCGCGCCAAGATCGAGCAGCGCGGCGACATCGTCGTGCTCTCGGGCGTGGTCGATTCTCCCGCGCCTTGGGAATATGAAGTGAAGATGCAGCGCGAGGACTGGACCGCCATCCTTCGTACGGCGACGCGTCCTGAAACCGGCGCATACATCGTCACCGCCGCGCCGCTGGGCGTGATGTTGGCGATGGTCGGGTCCGTGTCACGGTTCATCGTCGGTCTGGCGTGGCGGCGGATGGCCCGCGTCTTCACCGGCCGTGGCGCCGCGGCGCCGACGCCCGCCAGGACAAGCCTGAAGGAAAAGGCCTAGGCGGCATGATGATCAAGGTGACCTGCATCGACTCCGGCGGCCATGTCCGCGTCGTGGAGGCGGAACCCGGCGTGTCGGTGATGGCCGCCGCCACAGCCCAGGGTGTGCCTGAGATCGAGACGGACTGCGGCGGTGTCTGTTCCTGCGCGTCCTGCCACGTCTATGTCGACGAGGCCTGGCTCGGCAAACTCACGCCGATGAGCAAGAACGAGAACAGCCTGTTGGGGCTCCTGGATGTCCGCCGGCCCAATTCCCGCCTGTGTTGCCAGATCTCCCTGACCCCGGATCTGGACGGTCTGACGATCCGGACCGTCGACCCCGAAGCTTGATTTCGCCGTCGATGGGTTGGCGTACGCCGCGTCAGCGCCGTAAGGAGCGACATGGTTACCTCACAGCGCCTCATGCAGACCTTGACCCTTGAGCCGCTCGGCGGCGACGCCTTCTCCGCCCGCAGCGAGGGCGGGGAGGGGCGGATCTTCGGCGGCCAGGTGGTTGCCCAGGCCCTGGTCGCCGCCTACGCCACGGTCGAGACGTTTCTGTGCAACAGCCTTCACGCCTATTTCGTCCGCGCCGGCGACGCCGCCAAGCCGATCCGCTTCGAGGTCGAGCGCACCCGGGACGGCGGTAGCTTCGTCAACCGTCGGGTCCGGGCGCTGCAGGACAGCCAACTGATCTTCGACATGATCGCGTCGTTCCAGGCGCCGGCGGAGGGGCTGGAATATCAGACTCCAATGCCCGACCACGCGGACCCACAGACACTGCCCAGCTTCTTCGAACAGCGTCTGAAGCTGTTCCAGTCCTCCGATCACCCTCGCGGCGCGGCGCTCACGGATACCATGCCCATCGAGGTGCGCACCGCCGACGAACAGGGTGAGATCGTCGGCCCGCCCACCCGGGAGAGCTGGGTACGGTTTCGCGCGCCAATCGGGCCCGATCAGCGGCTGCACGACTCCCTGCTGGCCTATGTCTCCGACCTCAACGTTCTGTCGACCGCCATGCGGCCGCACGGTCTCTACTGGCATACCAAGGGCCTGCAATCGGCCAGCCTCGACCATGCCCTGTGGTTCCACCGCCCGACCAACTTCAACGACTGGCACCTGTTCCAGACCGACACGCCGACCACATCGGGCACACGCGGCATGGTGCGCGGCGCGCTCTACAATATTGACGGCCGGTTGGTGGCGACGGTGGCGCAGGAAGGGCTGATCAGGCTGCGCAAAGCCTGAGACTTTTTGTCGGGAGACGCTAAAGTCGGCGCATGCATCCCATCCTCCTTGCCGCCGCGGCCGCCGCGGTCCTGTTTGCCGGCGCCGCCGTTTCGGCGCCCAACCTGCCATCGATCGATCCAGCGATTCCGGACCCCTTCGCCTGGCTCGAGGATATTCACGCGCCCCGCGCCCTCGACTGGGTGAATGGCCAGAACATGCGCACCGCAGGGCGGCTGGAGGCGGATCCGCGTTACGAGACGTTCCGCAAACAGGCGCTGGCTATCTTCACCGCCCAGGATCGCATTCCGTTTCCCAGCTTCCTCGGCGAACGCCTCGACAACGTCTGGCAGGATGGCGATCACGTCAAAGGTCTCTGGCGCGCCGCGACGCCCGTCTCCTATGCGACGGCCGCGCCGGCCTGGGAGACCCTGCTCGATCTCGACGCGTTATCGAAGGCCGAGGGTCGCAACTGGCTTTTCAAGGGCGCCGCCTGCCTGCCACCCTCCGATCGGCTATGCTTGGTTCGCCTGTCGGACGGCGGCGGCGACGCGGTGGAAATCCGCGAATTCGACACCGTCGCCAAGGCGTTCGTCGTCGGCGGCTTCCATTTCGCGGTCGGCAAACAGGACGCCGACTGGCTGAACGCCGATACGCTGCTGGTCGCCCGCGACTGGGGTCCTGGAACCTTGTCGAAGTCCGGCTATCCACTGGTGGTGAAACGGCTGCGTCGCGGCGAACCGCTGGAGGCCGCGGTCGAAATCTATCGCGGCGCGCCATCGGATGTGCGCGCCTTCGCCCGCATCCTGCGTAGTGCCGACGGCGCCGTCGGTCGGGTGCTGATCGGGCGCAACGAGAGCTTCTTCCAGACGCGATGGTTCGACCTATCGCATCAGGGGGCGATGAAGCCACTCGGCCTGCCTGGCAAGGTCGATCTGCATGGCTATCTGGCGGGCCGGCTGATCCTCGGCGTCAATGAGGACTGGGCCGCCACGGCCGGCCATGCCGGCTTCAAGGCCGGCGCCCTGGTCGCCTATGATCCCGTGACAGACGGCGCCGAATTGATCGTCCAGCCGACCGCCAACCAGACCATCGACGCGGTTTCCGTGACCAGTAGCCGGGTGCTCGTTTCCCTGTTGGACGACGTCAGCGGTGCGGTTGATGTCTATGCGCCAGGCAAGCTGGGGCAGGGAGGCTGGACCCATCGTCGGCTCGCCCTGCCTGCCGGCTCGGCCTTGGCCCTGCGAGCGGCCGACCACGCCTCGGACACCGCCTATGTCGTCTCGGAGAGCTTCCTCGAGCCGACCGCCCTGTGGCGCGTGGACGCGGCCGACGCCGCCGTGACCCTGGTCAAGCGGCTTGGCGCCCGGTTCGACGGTTCTGGCGATGTCGTTGAGCAGCATTTCGCCGTTTCGGCCGACGGGACTCGCATCCCCTATTTCCTGGTTCGTCCCCGGACGATGCGCGCCGACGGGGCGACGCCAACGGTGATGTTCGGCTATGGCGGGTTCCAGATCTCCGAGACCCCGTCCTACCGGCCGGAAGTTGGCAAGCTGTGGCTTGAGCGGGGCGGGGCCTACGTTTTGGCCAATATTCGTGGCGGCGGAGAGTACGGCCCGGCCTGGCATGAGGCCGCCCTGCGCGAGAACCGACAACGCGCTTTCGACGACTTCGCCGCCGTCGCCCGGGATCTGATCGCCCGCAAGGTGACCTCTCCACGGCGTCTGGGGATCTATGGCCGCTCGAACGGCGGGGTGTTGACCAGCGTCTCGATCACCCAGCATCCGGAGCTGTTCAACGCGGCGGTTATCGAGAGCCCCTTGATCGACATGCTGCGCTACAGCCACCTGTCGGCCGGCGCATCGTGGATCGGCGAATATGGCGACCCGGACGTTCCCGCGGACCGCGCCTTCATCGCCAAATATTCAGCCTACACCCAGCTGAGGCCCGACGTGAAATACCCCGAGCCCTACATCACCACCAACACCGAGGACGACCGTGTCCACCCCGGCCACCCGCGCAAGTTCGCCGCCGAACTCGAGGCCCTCGGCTTGCCTTACCTCTATTACGAGAACACTTTCGGGGGTCACGCCAACGACGCCGACCCGGAGCTCAACGCCCGCCGCTGGGCTCGGCACTATGTCTACCTCGCTCAGAAACTGGCCGATTGAG
>CAIQDO010000477.1 GCA_903870555.1 uncultured Caulobacteraceae bacterium | reverse complement strand
GGCGTTCTTCGACGCCAGGCCGATCAGCACCACCAGGCCGACCTGGGTGAGGATGTTGTTGTCGAGCCCCCTCAGATTGACCCCGACCATCGCCGCCAACAGGCACATCGGCACGATCAGGATGACGGCGAACGGAAGGCTGACGCTCTCATAGAGCGCCGCCAGCAGCAGGAAGACGAACACGACCGCCGCGCCGAACACCATCAGTCCGGTGTTGCCGGCCACCCGCTCCTGGTAGGCCAGTTCGGTCCATTCGTAGCCGTAGCCTGGCGGCAGATTGGCCTTCGCCAGTGCTTCCATCGCGTCGAGCGCCTCGCCGCTGGAGCGTCCGGGGGCCGCCTCGCCATTGATCTCCGCCGACGGGAACAGATTGTAGCGCAGCACGCGATAGGGGCCGGTGACATGCTTCAGCGTGACCATGCTGCCCAGCGGCACCATGGCGCCGGTGCGTGACCGCGTCTTCAGTTCGGTCAGGCGGCTCTCGTCATCTCGGAAGCCGGTGTCCGCCTGGGCCAGGACCTGGAAGGTATGACCGAACAGATTGAAGTTGTTGACGAAGGTTGATCCCAGATAGGTTTGCAGAGTGTCGAAGACACTGGTGCTGGACACGCCCAGGATCTGGGCCTTGGCCCGGTCGATGTCGACGAACAGGCGCGGCGTCTTGGTGTTGAAGGTGACGAAGGCGCCGCTGATCACCGGCGAGTGGCTCGCCTCCGCCGCCAGGTTTCGCGCGACGGCCTCAAGCGCCTTGGCGCCGTGGCCGCCCTGGTCCTGGATGATCAACTTGAAGCCGCCGGTGCTGCCGATGCCGCGCACCGCCGGGGGCTGGATGATCTTCACGTCGGCGCCAGTGATCGGGCTGACCCGCTTCTGCAGATCCGCCATCACCGACTTTAGGGTCATGCCGAGCGCCCGACGTTTGTCGAACGACTTGAGGATCAGGTAGATCTGGCCGCTGTTGGAGGCCGTGGTGCCGCTGGTGGCGTCCACCCCAGCGTAGATCGACGCCGCCTCGACCTCAGGGGCGGCCCGGAGGCGCCTGGCGACATCCCGCATGACTTCGTCGGTGCGACCAAGCGCGGCGCCGGGGGGCAGGTTGACCGCGACCAAAAGATTGCCCTGGTCCTGAGGCGGGATGAAGCCCTTCGGCGTGAAGGTGAAGTCTACCCCGGCCAGGGTTACGAGGCCGGCGTAGAGGACAAGCATCAGCACCGCCATCCGCAGCACCCGGCGGATCAATCGCGAATAGGCGCCGGCGAGCCTGTCGAATGCCGCGTTGAACCTGTCCGCGAAGCCTTGCACCCGCCCGGCCAGTCCTTTTGGCGGCGCGCCATGGCCGTGGGGGCGCATCAGGATCGCGGCCAGGGCCGGTGACAAGGTGAGTGAGACCACCAGGGATATCACCGTCGTCGAGGCGATGGTCAGGGCGAACTGACGGTAGAACTGACCGGAGATGCCCGGGATGAAGGCTGTCGGGATGAACACCGCCAGCAGCACAAGGGCGATGGCCAGCAGGGCGCCTCCGACCTCGTCCATGGTCTTGTGCGCAGCGTCGCGCGGCGACATTCCCGCCCGCAGATGGCGGTCGATATTCTCAACCACCACGATGGCGTCGTCGACGACGATGCCGATCGCCAGCACCAGGGCGAACAGGGTCAGACTGTTCAGGGAATAGCCGAAGGCCCCCAGTACGCCAAAGGCCCCGATCAGGGAGACGGGGATGGCGATGATCGGAATCAGCGCCGCGCGCCAGGACTGGAGGAAGAAAAGGACCACCAGCACCACAAGGCCGACGGCGAGGAACAGGGTCTTGTAGACCTCGTTGATCGAGTCGCTGACATATTGCGTCGGGTTGAAGATGATCCGATAGTCCAGCCCGGGCGGGAAGCTCTGCTTGAGCGTTTCCATCTTCGCCTTGATGGCCTCGACGGTGCGCACGGCGTTGGAACCGGGCTGCTGAAGAACACCCAGCGCCACGGCGTTCTTCTCGTTCATATAGGCGTTAGTGCTGTAGTCCTGGGCCCCGAGTTCGACCCGGGCGATGTCGCCAATGCGCGTCACCCGGCCCTGGGGGTCGGTTTTGACGATGATGTCCGAGAACTGCTGGGTGGTGGACAGGCGGCCGAGGGCCTGGACGTTGAGTTGGTTGGCGCTGGCCACGGAGGCGTCCGGGGGCTGGCCGATCGAGCCGCCGGCCACCTGGACGTTCTGACTCTTCAGGGCGGCGACGATGTCCTCGACCGTCAGATTGCGCGCGGCGGCGCGGTCGGGGTCGATCCAGATGCGCATCGCATAGTCGCGGGCCGCCCGACTGCTGACGTCGCCGACGCCCGGCACCCGCAGCAGCGCGTCACGGATATGCAGGCCTCCGTAGTTGGCGATGTACTTCTGGTCCAGCGATCCGTCGGGCGAGTAGGTGTGTACCGCCATCAGGAAGTCTGTGGAGGCCTTGCGAACGATGACCCCCGCCGCGTTCACCTCGGCCGGCAGGCCCGCCGTCGCCGCCGCCACCCGGTTCTGGACCAGGACCTGCGCCTGATTGGGATCGGTGCCGAGCTTGAACGTGACAGTGATCGAAAGGTGGCCGTCGCCTGTCG
>CAIQDO010000476.1 GCA_903870555.1 uncultured Caulobacteraceae bacterium | reverse complement strand
GGAATCGGAGGCCAGGCCCATCTTCGCGGTTCCCACCGGGTGGAAGATGGTCGTCGACAGGGCGCGCGCCGCCGCCAGCAGATCGGCGTCGGAAGTCGCCTCGGCGCCCGGGCGATGCTCCTGGGGGTTGAACCGTTGCAGCGGCGCCTGGCCGACGATGCGGCGCACCAACCTCAGCGAGTCCACAGCCACCCTTTGGTCCTCGTCGGTGTCGAGATAGTTAGGCTGGATCGACGGCGCGGCCATGGGGTCCGGCCCGGCGGCGTGGATGGAGCCCCGGCTGGTCGGCCGCAGGTTGCAGACGCTGACGGTCATGGCGCCGAAGGGGTGCAGCGGCTCGCCGAACTTGTCGAGGGACAGGGGCTGGACGTGAAACTCGACGTTGGGGGTGGCGTAGTCGTCGGATGACCGGGCGAAGGCGCCCAGCTGCGAGGGGGCCATCGACATCGGCCCGCGCCGGGTCAGGGCGTATTCCAGCGCCATCAGCGGCCGGCGCCAGACGTCGCCATAGAGAGTGTTGAGAGTCGGCACGCCGCTGACACGGTAGTAGGGGCGGATCTGCAGATGGTCCTGCAGGTTCTCGCCGACGCCGGGGCTGTGGCGGACGAGGTCGACGCCCAGGGCGTCCAACCGCGCCGCGTCGCCGATCCCTGACAGCTCCAGCAGCTTGGGGGTGTTGACCGCTCCCGCCGCCAGAACCACCTCGCCGTCGGCTCGGGCCTCGAATCTCTGGCCGCCCTTGGTCCAGGCGACGCCGACGGCGCGGCCGGCCTCGATCACCACCCGGGTGACCGTGACGCCGGTCTCCAGCTTCAGGTTCGGGCGTTTCAGCGCCGGCTTGAGAAAGCCGCGCGCCGCGCTCCAGCGTACGCCGGTCTTCTGATTGACCTGAAAGTAGGAGACGCCGAGGTTGTCGCCGCCGTTGAAGTCGTCGACCTTGGGGATCCCCGCCAGGGCGGCGGCGTCGGCGAAGGCGTCAAGCACCGCCCAACGCATCCGCGGATGCTCCACCCGCCAGTCGCCTCCCTGGCGGTGCAGCGGTCCGGGCGGGGCGGCGTGGTCCTCCTGGTCGAGGAACAGCGGCAGGACATCGTCCCAGCCCCAGCCGGGCAGGCCGAGTTGGCGCCAGCCGTCGTAGTCGGCCGCCTGGCCACGCATGTAGATCATGCCGTTGATCGCCGAGCAGCCGCCGATCACCTTGCCGCGCGGATAGTTGAGCACGCGGCCGTCGAGGCCGGGAATGGCGTCGGTCTTGTACAGCCAGTCGGCGCGCGGATGGCCCATGGAGAACAGGTAGCCGACCGGCACGTGGAACCAGATCCAGTTGTCGTCGCCGCCGGCCTCGAGCACCAGCACCTTGTTGCGCGGATCGGCGGACAGACGGTTGGCCAGGACGCAGCCGGCGGACCCCGCCCCGACGACGATGAAGTCGAAGGTTTCGGCCATAGCCGGCTAGAGCCGGCTGATCAGATCGGCGAAGGCCAGGGTCGTGCGGTCTTCCAGATAGGGTCCGATGATCTGGGCGCCGATCGGCAGGCCGGCGGCGGTCTTGCCGATCGGGACGGCGGTGGCCGGCAGATTGCCCAAGGTGGCCAGGCCCGGCCAGACCAGCTGGTCGGCGAAGGGCGTCTCGCGTCCGTCGATGGTCAGGGTGCGCTCTGTCCACTCCCCGTCCTTGTGCGGGAAGGCCGCCACCCCGAGGACGGGGGCGATGATCACGTCGAAGGCGTCGAACACGCCGGCCCAGCGGCGGCGCACCGCCAGCTGGCCGTCGAGGGCGTTGAGGTAGGCGTGGGCGTTCATCAGATTGGGCGCCGGCGGCGCGCCGCGCGACATCGCCGTCATCAATATGCCCAGGTAGACGCCGTGGGCGACGGCCAGGTCGGGCAGAAGGTCGCTGCCGCGCGACACCGCGGCGCCGGCCTCCTCCAGACGGGCTGCAAGGCCGTCGAGGGCGGCCAGGATCTCGGAATCGACGGCAGCCAGCGGGTGATCGGTCAGCATCAACACCCGGAAATCGCGCAGCTCCGCGTGGCGGGGCGGGGGCAGGGCGAGGCGGTAGCCGGCGGACTCCTCGTCGTCGGGGCCGGCGACGATGTCGAGGGCCAAGACCAGGTCCTCGACGCTGCGGGCCAGGGGCCCGACGACGTTCAGCGGCGGACCAACGCCGTCCGTCCCCGGCGGCGTATGGCCACGCTGGGGCACGAGG
>CAIQDO010000475.1 GCA_903870555.1 uncultured Caulobacteraceae bacterium | reverse complement strand
GTTCTCGGACCGTGACAGTCACCAGATCTTTCTCGAGCCGGAAGGGCTCGGCGATCCGACGGTCTACCCGAACGGCGTGTCGACGTCCCTCGCCGCCGAAACCCAAGACCTATTTCTCGCCACCATACCCGGCCTGAGGTCCGTGAAAGTGCTGCGTTACGGCTATGCCATCGAGTACGACTACGTCGATCCCCGTGAATTGGACCTCGCCCTTGAGGTGAAACGGCTTCCCGGCCTCTATCTGGCCGGTCAGATCAATGGCACGACAGGTTATGAGGAGGCGGCGGCGCAGGGCCTGATGGCGGGCCTGAACGCGGCGCGGTCGGTCGCGACTGCCGAACCTCTGATCCTTGGCCGCGACGAAGCCTACATCGGGGTGATGATCGACGATCTGACGACTCGCGGCGTGACCGAGCCCTATCGGATGTTCACTAGCCGAGCGGAGTACCGGCTGCGCCTGCGGGCGGACAATGCCGACCAGCGCCTGACGGCGCGCGGCGTCATGGCCGGTTGCGTCGGGGAATCCCGTGCGGAAGCCTTTGCCAGAAAAGCGTCCGTATTGGAGTCGGTGCAGGCGGAGGCGGCGACCCTGAGCGTCACGCCGGCGCAGGCAGTTCGGGCCGGCTTCAAGGTCACCGCCGACGGTCAGCCGAGGTCCCTGAAACAACTGCTGACGCACAAGGACATCTCGTTGGAAGATCTGTCCAGGCTGTGGCCGCAGGTCGCGACGTGGCCGGCTTTCGCACGCGAGCAGATCGAGATCGACGCCGCCTACCATGGTTATCTTGATCGCCAGGAAGCCGACATCGCCTTGTTCCGCAAGGAGGAGGATCTGCGGCTGCCGGCGGATCTTGACTATCGCGGGCTTGGAGGCCTGTCGAATGAGGTTCAGGAGAAGCTGGCTTCCATTCGGCCGCTGACCCTTGGTCAGGCGGCCCGTATCGAGGGCCTGACGCCTGGGGCGATCGCGGCGCTGTTGTCACATGTCCGACGTCGCGCCGCTTGATTGGGGGGGCCTGCCCCCTGACTATCTCGCACGGATTGGCGCCGCTCCCGGATGGGAAAGGGATGTGGCTGTCTATCGCGAGCGGCTGGCTGAAGCCAATCAGCACATGAACCTCGTGGGGGCTTCAACCCTTGGACAATTCTGGGCCCGCCATTTCGTCGACAGCGCGCAACTTTTGTGGCTGTCACCGCGAACGCAGGTGTGGGCGGACCTCGGCAGCGGCGCCGGCCTGCCCGGCGTGGTTCTGGCCATTCTGCTGAAGGGCCGGCCCGGCGCGCGGGTTCATCTCGTAGAGAGCATGGCCAAGCGATGCCGATTCCTTTCCGAAGTCGTCGGGGCCCTGGACCTGCCTGCGGAGGTTCACAACGTCCGGGCCGAGAGTCTTACCCTGAAGGTCGAGGTGGTGACGGCCAGGGCCTGCGCGCCGCTGAATCGGCTGTTGGGCTACGCCGAACCCTTCTTCGCCCGCGGCGCCACGGGTCTGTTCCTGAAGGGAGCGGATGTCGAAACCGAACTCGCCGAGGCCAGAACAACCTGGCGCTTCAAGGCGGAAGCGCGGATCAGCCTCAGCGACCCGCGCGGCCGCGTAATATCGATCAAGGAGCTCTCCCGTGTCGGAAGACGTTAGGCGCTTGCGCATCCTGACCGTGGCCAACCAGAAAGGCGGCGTCGGGAAGACCACCACCGCCATCAATCTGGGGACAGCCCTGGCTGCGGTTGGCGAAAGGGTGCTGATCATCGACAGCGATCCTCAGGGCAATGCCTCGACCGGGCTGGGCGTGCTGCCTCAGATGCGGAAGAAGTCGCTCTACGACGTGATGATCGACGGCGTTTCGATCGACCAGGTCGTGCTGGAGACGGCGGTTCCGAACCTCTTTCTGGCCCCTGCCGAGGCGGACCTTTCCGGCGTCGAGCTGGAGCTCGGCCAGACGCCCCGCCGCGCCTATCGGCTGAGGGACGCCTTGACGCCGCTTCGGGCGGGCCCCGCATACGACTATGTGCTGATCGACTGCCCGCCGTCTCTCAACCTGCTTACCGTCAACGCCATGACGGCGGCAGATGCTGTCCTTGTCCCGCTTCAATGCGAGTTTTTCGCCCTGGAGGGCCTGAGCCAGCTGCTCAGAACCATCGAACAGGTTAGGGCGGCCCTCAATCCGCCTCTGGAAATTCAGGGGGTGGTTCTGACCATGTACGACAAGCGCAACGCCAGCTCGGCCTTGGTCGCCAAGGACGTCCGGGAACACCTTGGCGCCCGTGTGTACGACACCGTCATCCCCAGAAATGTTCGTGTTTCGGAAGCGCCGTCGTACGGCAAGCCGGCTATCATCTATGATCTGCAGTGCGCGGGCAGCCAAGCCTATCTCAACTTGGCCCGCGAATTGATCGGGCGCGAACGCGCGCGCCGCATGGCCGACGCGTGAAGCGGCCGATGAAGGAGCAAGGGTGATGGCGGAAGGTCGCCGTGGGCTTGGGCGTGGCCTGTCTGCCCTGCTTGATGAGGTTGAGGCCGCCTCGACGCCGGAGGGCCGTCGTGCGGCGGGGGTTCTGGACATCGCCATCGAGTTGATTCGGCCCAATCCGGATCAGCCGCGCAAGGCTTTCGCTCCTGAGGAACTGGAAGAGCTCGCCGATTCGATTCGCGAGCGAGGCGTGCTGCAGCCGATTCTGGTCCGGCCGACGCCCGGAACACCCGCGGAATACCAGATTATCGCCGGCGAACGCCGCTGGAGGGCCGCGCAACGGGCGGGCCTCAAGGGCATTCCGGCCCTGGTGCGCGATCTGGCCGATCAGGAGGTGATGGAGGTCGCCTTGATCGAAAACATCCAGCGGGCGGATCTCAACGCCCTGGAGGAAGCCCGCGCCTATGAGGCCATGGTCACGCGGTTCAACCGCGCGCCGGATGCGATCGGCAAGGTGGTCGGCAAGAGCCGAAGCCATGTCGCCAACATGCTCCGGCTGATGCGGCTGCCGGAGGCGGTCCAGGACCATCTCACGGCGGGCCGCTTGACTGCCGGTCACGCCCGGGCGTTGCTTGATCTGGAGGATGCCGTCGCGCTCGCCGAGCGGATTATCGACCAGGGCCTGAACGTCCGGCAGACAGAGGCCTTGGCGCGCTCGGCTCGCGGACAGCAGGGTGGCGAGAAGCCGGCCTCGCGGCCCGTGGCGGGCGATGCCGACACTCTTGCGCTGCAGTCGGATCTTGAGGAGATCCTGGGTTTGAAGGTCCGCATCCTGGACCGGGACGGCGCGGGGGAAGTCCGGATCGCCTATCAGACCCTGGAACAGCTCGACGATCTCTGCGGGCGGCTTACCCGGGGCAGTCGGCCCTGAAGGACGCCCAGGTCAAGGCCAGAGCATCGTGCGGAAATGCGGGAACCGATTTTCCGCAAAAACAATGCGAAATCAAAGAACTAGCGAGGCGCGCGTGATTCCTGAATCACGCGCTTGGCGCTAGGGCGTCTACAGCCCGAGCCTGCGGGCCCTCAGGGAAATCCTCAGGGCGAGGCGTTCCGCCAGCAGGCGGTCTGGCGAACTCGTCTGTTTGCTGGCGCGGTCGGCGGCCAGGATTTCGCCCTGGATCGGCGTCAGTTCAGCAAGAGTCCAAGCTTGCGCCTGTCGCAGGAACTCGCGCTCGTGCTTCCAAAACACCCCCGACGCCTTGGCGGCGGCCTGGAGACCCGAGCCGGCGGCCTGAAGAACGCCCACCCTGCGGAGGCGGGCCAGGTGGCCGCCCATGGCCCGGATGGCGCCAACCCCGCCTTCGCCTTCCTGCGCGGCTCGGCGGAGGCCGGCGTGAGCCGCGGTGTGCCGGCCGCCGAAGGCGTCGATCGCCGCGTCGCTGAGTGAGGCTTCCGGTTCGACGCCAAGGAAGTCCGAGAGGTCCGCCGCCGTGGCGGTCCGGTTTCCCCCTGGCCCCAGAAACAGGATCAGACGCTCGATTTCCCGCCGCGCGATGCCTCGCTCATGGGGCAGACGGCCCACGAACAGCTCAAGGGCGTCCGCGTTGAGGCCAAGCCGGTCGGCCGCCAGGGCCTCCCGGGTGAGGCGGGCGAGATCTCCCGGCTCATCCTCGTAACAGGCGATGGCGGCGCATCCGGGCGCCGGTTCGGCGCATTTTCGCACCGCCGAATCCTTTCCCAAGGCGCCGGCCTCGATCAACAGAAAGGCATCGGGATTGAAACGGCCCTCCAGGTGGCCGGCAAGGGCCTCTCCGGCCAGCCTGTCGCCGCCGCCTTTTTCCCCCGAAAGGCGCAATCGGACCAGGCGGCGGCCACCCATCATGGAAACGGCCATCAGTTCGCCCTCCAGGCGGCCCTCCTCTCCGACAATATCGGCCTCGGTCAGCAGGGCGACATCGAAGGGGTCGTCCGGATGCGCCGTGACCACGCCCGCCAGAGCCTGCGCTCGCTCGCGGACTATGCCAAGGTCTCGTCCGTGAATGACAGCCGCCCGGAAGGACGGCGGGGGGGCGGCGAGAAACCGTTCGACGTCCGGACGGCGTTGGACAATCATCGCGCCCTAGGGGTGACTTTGGCGCGCGAGCCAGGCGGCCAGCTGGATCTCAATGCGCCGCGCCGCGTCGGAAGCCGCGCGTTCCTGGCTGTTCTGTCTGGCTGCGATGCCGGCGTAGGGCGCGTCGGCCGCGTCATAATTGACCTGGGTGACGACTTCGCCAGACTGGGCGATCAATCCTGTGGCCACCGACGTCAGGGTGTATCGGACGGTCATGCCCAGAGCGTAACGGTCGGCGACGTCGGCCCGGCTCAGGCCGCGGGGGTCGCGGGTCTCGGCCACCGTGAAGTTCAGTCGCCACACAGGCGTCAGTGTTTTGTCACGGGCCAGCCCGTCCTCAAGATCTTGGCTTATCAGGAACGCAGCTCGGCCGGGCGGCGCCGTCACCTCGATCGCGGACAGGCCGCCGACGACACCGCGCGCGGCGTAAAGCGGCGTGAAACCGCACCCACCCAGGCTTAGGGCGGCGCTGACGGCGGCGAGCAGGGTGATCGCATGAGGCAGGGCTTTGGGCATGAGTCTAGTCCGCCACCACATTGACGATGCGATCGGTGACCACGATGAACTTTCGCACGGTCAGCCCTTCGAGACGCGTGGCGATCTCCTCATTGGCGTAGACGAGGGCCTCGACGTCATGACTGGCGGCGCCCGCGGGCGCGCGGACTTCGCCTCGACGTTTTCCATTGATCTGCACCGGCAACACCCGCATCTCGTCTTCGACGAGCCCCGCATCCCACGTCGGCCAGGGCTCAAGGGCGACCATGCCGCCGTTTCCCAGGCGTCGCCAGCCCTCTTCGGCCAGATGTGGCGCGAACGGCGCCACCAGACGGGCGAGAATGCTGAGCGCCTCGGCCCGCGCCTCGGGCGCGCAGGCTGCGGTCCGACTCGTCCGCAGAATGGCGACAAACTCATAGAGCCTGGCGACGGCGCTGTTGAATCGGAAGCCCTCGATGGTCTCGGTCACCGCCTTGGCCGCGCGGTGGGCGCCGCGGCGCAGGGCGAGGGTGGCCGCGGCGTCTTCCTGTTGTCCATCGGCGACGCCGGGTTCGTCGAACTCGGCCCAGATCCTGTTGATCAGCCGCCAGGCGCCTTCGACGCCGGCGCTTGTCCACTGGACGTCGCGGTCCGGCGGGGAGTCGGAAAGAACGAACAGCCTGGCAGCGTCCACCCCATAGACATCGGCGATATCGGCCGGCGCGACGACGTTGCGCTTCGACTTCGACATCTTCTCGGCTTCGCCAATAAGGATCGGTTCCCCGGTGTCGATGGCGACTCCATGACGCTGGCCACCGTCATTTCTGACCTCGACGGCGCCGGGCTCCAGCCATTCTCCCGACGCGCGCCGATAGGTTTCGTGGGTCACCATCCCCTGGGTGAACAGGCCGGCGAAGGGCTCCTTCACCGACAGCATGCCTTCGTCGGCCAGGGCGCGGGTGACGAAGCGGGCGTACAACAGATGGAGGACGGCGTGTTCCACCCCGCCGATGTACTGGTCAACGGGCAGCCAATAGTCGGCGGCGGCCTTGTCGATCGCGTCTTCGGAATTTGGGTTGGGAAACCGCGCGAAGTACCAGGATGAATCGACGAAGGTGTCCAGTGTATCGGTTTCGCGCTCTGCTGGGCCGCCACAGGTCGGACAGGTGGTGTGTTTCCAGGTCGGATGCCGGGCGAGAGGGTTACCCGGCTTGCTGAAGTCCAGGCCGGAAGGCAGGACGATCGGGAGCTGTTCGGTCGGGGCGGGGGTCACGCCGCACGCCTGGCAATGGATGATCGGGATGGGACAGCCCCAGCCGCGCTGGCGGGCCACCCCCCAGTCCCTCAGGCGGTAGACGGTGGCGCCTTGGCCGATGCCCTCGGCTTCCGCGCGGGCCACGGCGGCGCTTTTGGCCGCTTCGATCTCCAGGCCATCGAGGAAGCTGGAGTTGAAGATGCG
This sequence comes from uncultured Caulobacteraceae bacterium, assembly GCA_903870555.1. Lineage (GTDB taxonomy): Bacteria > Pseudomonadota > Alphaproteobacteria > Caulobacterales > Caulobacteraceae > Acaudatibacter > Acaudatibacter boreus. The sequence continues at coordinate 9,427 of CAIQDO010000475.1, read as the reverse complement.
GCCCGCGCCGACGTAGGCCTCCTGTTTCACGTGAAACAAGGCCGGGTCGCCGCCGGGCGGCAGGACGACGGGCAGGACGGCGAGTCCATATTTCCGGGCGAAATCGAGATCCCGCTGATCGTGAGCAGGGCAGCCAAAGATGGCGCCGACGCCATAGTCCATCAGCACGAAGTTGGCGATCCAAATCGGCAATTCCCTTTGTTTATCAAAGGGATGGTAAGCCTTCAGGCCGGTGTTCCAGCCAAGTTTTTCCGCTGTCTCGATTTCGGCTTCGCTGGTGCCGCCGCGTCGGACCTGGGCGATGAAATCGGCCACAGCGGGGTCGGCCGCAGCCATCGCCTCCGCCAGGGGATGATCAGGGGCCACAGCCAGAAAACTCGCGCCGAACAGCGTGTCGGGCCGGGTGGTATAGACCTGCAGTCCGGCGACGGGTTCGCCTCCGACGATCTCGAAAGTCAATTTCAGACCCTGGGATTTTCCGATCCAGTTCTCCTGCATAAGCCGGACCTTATCGGGCCATCGATCGAGGGTTTGCAGGCCATCCAGCAACGCCTCGGCGTATTGGGTGATTCTGAGAAACCACTGGGTCAGCTTGCGCCTCTCCACCAGCGCGCCGGAACGCCAGCCCCGCCCGTCGATCACCTGTTCATTGGCCAGAACGGTCATGTCGACCGGATCCCAGTTGACCAGACCCTCCTTGCGGTAGACCAGCCCGCGCTCGAGCAGCTTTAGGAACCATGCCTGCTGGCGCCCGTAGTAGGCGGGGTCGCAGGTGGCCAGCTCCTTGGACCAGTCCAAAGACAAGCCGAGTCGCTTCAGCTCATCGCGCATCTTGGCGATGTTGTCCCAGGTCCAGGCGGCCGGATCGACGCCCCGTTCCGCCGCGGCGTTCTCGGCGGGCAGACCGAACGCGTCCCAGCCCATGGGATGGAGCACATTGAAGCCTCGGGCTCGCTTGAAGCGGGCCACCACGTCGCCCATGGCGTAGTTGCGCGCATGACCGACATGCAGGCTGCCGGAGGGGTAGGGAAACATCTCCAGCATATAGTACTTAGGCCTGTCGCCACCGGCTTCGGCCTTGAAGACCCCGGCCGCGTCCCAGGCCGCGCGCCACTTGGGCTCAACTTCCTTGGGATTGTACCGCACCATTCGCCGCCGAACTCCTTTAGCGCCCGGCCAGGCCCGCCGGACCCCCGCAGCCGCGATTGTTCACGCCATTCATAGGCGCCAGCGGCGGTCTCGCGCCAGCCCTGAGACCCGCCGCCGGCCCGCGAGCCGCGCGGGCCTGGGCTGAAAATCAGCCTTTCAGGTTGGACAACCGAAGCTGACGCGCCCGGGTCAGGATGGCGTTCTCGATATCGGTCGAGGTCTGGTCGGCCGCGGACGCCGGGGCCCAGCCGCCGGCTCCATCGCCGACCTGTTTGAACACCGAGACGTTCAGGCCGTCGGCGCGCAAACGGGAATCAAGAATATAGACGGTGGCTTTGAACCGCTCGCCCGGCTTCTCCGGGTTGACGTACCAGTCGGTGATGACCACGCCGCCGTAGGGATCGGCCGACTGGAGAGGCATGAAGGCCAGGGTGTCGAGGGTGGCGCGCCACAGGTAGCCATTGACGCCGATGGCCCCGACGGGAGCGCCCTTGGCGAGCTCGCCCCTTGGATGTCCGACACAACCGGAAAGCACCAGAACACAAAGCGGCGCCGCCAGCGCCTTGGACGCCGCCGAAAACCATGCCCGACGTGACGACATATTGATTGGTTCCACGCTATCATCCGATGTTGGTCTGCGACCGGGCCAGCCAGCCCATGCGGCATCGTCTATAACATCCAGACCTTCGCGCCAAACCCAAACGCGTGGCCCGTTCGCCACAGCTGGGGTCTATCCGGATGCAGGCGTGAGATTCTCCGGGTTGACGGATTGACGCAGGGCGCGCCGGGTCCTTTATCGCAATGGCAGTGAGGGCGGCGACTAGGCCGTTGCATGGCAAGTATGAGTTCGGGGCAGGATTTCCGGTGATGACGCCGTTACGGCTCATGATTTTGGCGCTTTCGACGGCCGCCGTATCGGCGGTCGCGCCCGTGGCTATCGCCCAACCGAATTCGCCCGGGCTGTTGCTCGCGGCCAACGACTTTTCCACCCCGAACTATGGTTTCGGCCCGGTCACCACGGGTCGGACGCTTGAGTGGGACTCCCGCAAAGGCCGCTGGGGTCTGAAGTTGGGCGTTGAACAGCGCATGGACCGGCTTGGCGAATGGCGTGATGTCCAGCCCGGCCTCTACTATAAGTTGACCCCCCGCTTGCACATCGGCGGCGCGGTCAGCCTGGCCCCCAATCCCCAGATCAATCAACGGGTCGTCGATCCCCAGGCGACCGCGCCGCGGGTGCGTCTGGAGACCACCTTCAAGTTCTAACCGACGACGCCACCGATGGCGGCGACGCCGATCGCGCCCGTTCGCGCAAGCGTCCGGGCTGTGGAGTCGTTGACTCCGCCCAAGGCGTAGGCGGGTATGTCGAGCCCGCGGGCCAGCCTGGTGAACCGACGCGGACCTAGCGGACGACCTGCCGAGGGACTGGCGCTGGGAAAGACCGGCGACACCACCACGGCCTGGATTCCGGAGCGTTGGGCGCGTAGCGCGGCGGGCCGATCATGGGCCGCCGCAGTGACGATGAAACGTCGCGCGAGACGTCGGATGTCGCCGGCGCGACCGACCATCCTTTGCGGCAGATGCAGCCCATCTGCGCGGAGGACCACGGCGAGTCGGGCGCTGGCGCCAACAAAGAACACCAGGCCCCGCCGCCGCGAGAGCGTCGCCAGTCGATGGCCGACAGAAAGCGCATCCGCCGCGCCGAACGCCCGGTAGACAACGCCGGCGCCGCGCGGCAGGCGGGCCAGAGATCGCTCGGGAAACGGCGTTCGAACAGGGTCGGTAAAGAACAGCAGCGGCGGAAGCGCCTTCCCGGACGGATGCCGACGGCTTAGTTGTCGCGACACACGCCAGAGGGATTCGAGAGCCGTTGTCATTGCCAGCAGATACTAGCGACTATTCGGCCTCACCGCTGCGCCGAATCCAGGCTCGGATCGCCGCCGCCGCCCGCAACGCCGGGCGCGACCCCACCGAGGTCACCCTAACCGCGGTGTCGAAGCAGCAGCCCTGGGCGGCGATCGAGCCCCTGCTCTTGGCCGGCCAAACGGTGTTTGGCGAGAATCGGGTGCAGGAAGCGCTCGGCCGCTGGGGACAGCGCCGGGGCGGCCTTGAGCTTCGCCTGATCGGGCCACTGCAGACCAACAAGACGCGGGACGCCGTGGCGCTTTTTGACGTCATCGAGACCCTCGATCGGGAACGACTCGCTGAACACTTGGCCGCCGAAGCGCAGCGGCGGGGCCAGTCGCCGCGCCTGTACATTCAAGTCAACACCGGCGAGGAGGCACGGAAGGCGGGAGTCTCACCGCTCGACGCCGACGCCTTCATCGGCCTGTGCCGTAATCGCTACGATCTGCCGATCGATGGGCTGATGTGCATTCCGCCCGAGGATCAACCGCCGGCCCCGCATTTCGCACTCCTGGCGAAGATCGCCGAACGCAATGGCCTGACCCGACTGTCGATGGGCATGAGCGCGGACTTCGAGATTGCCATCCGTCACGGCGCCACCTCGGTTCGGGTCGGGTCGGCCCTGTTCGGACCCAGACCCCCGTTGTCCTAGGGACAGGGCAAACGGCCGGACCGGACCGCGATGCAATCCCCCGCCTTCGCCAGCCGCAGCAGATCCCGCAGGTCCGGCTCGGCGAGGGCGATGCAACCTTCTGTCGGCGGGTAGGACGGTCTCGCCAGGTGGAGGAAGATCGCCGAGCCGGCTCCGGCGATGACGGGGTCGTCATTGTAGCCGAGCTCTACGACCAGATCGTAGACGCCATCGTCTCGCCACATCCGTTCGGCGCTGGCGGGGTAGGGAAGGCGGACGGGTCGATTGTAGGCGATGTCGGCCGGATCGTCGCACCATCCGTCCATCGGGTCGATCGGCGTGGCGGGCAGGGCGGTTTCCGGCGCGGCGGAGCGATCCGGCCGCCACATCACGCGACGGATTGGCCATTCACCGGCCGGGGTGCGGCCATCCCCTTCGCGCTTGAGGTTCGGGTCGCAAACGCCGCCGCGGCCGAGGGCGCAAACGGTCTCTCGGCCCATCCAGGACATCAGGCCGGTGGCCTCGACCAGGAACTTCATGCCGGTGGACCCAATCTGGTGGCTTGGCGTTGTTTGGCCAATGGGTGCATGTTGGGACGTCATGACGCAATCGAAGACAATCCTGATCATCGACGACGACGACGATCTCCGCGATCTGTTGCGCGAGCAACTGGAGCTCCAATCCGAATTCACCGCCTTCGGCGCCGCGACGGCGGCGCTGGGGCTTGCGGCCGCTCTGGAAAGGCGTCCCGATCTGATTCTTCTCGACCTGGACCTGCCTGACAGGAACGGTCGGGAGGTATGCCGCGCCCTGCGGGACGCGGGCGTCACCGCGCCGGTGATCATGCTCACCGCGGCTGAAGGCGAGTCCGAGACCATTCTCGGCCTGGAATCGGGAGCGGCCGACTATGTCACCAAGCCCTTTCGTTTCGCTGTGCTTCTGGCGAGGGTGCGCGCCCAGCTTCGGGCTCATGAGCAGTCCGAGGATGTCGTCCTTAAGATCGGCCCCTATCAATTCCGGCCCGCGGCCCGCGTGCTGGTCGATCCCAAGGGGCGGAAGCTGCGCCTCACCGACAAGGAAGCCAATATTCTCAAGTACCTGCACCGCGCGGGGGCAAAGTCGGTCACCCGGGAGGAGCTGCTCGCCGAAGTGTGGGGCTACAACGCCGGCGTCACCACCCACACTCTGGAAACGCACATCTATCGTCTGCGCCAGAAGATCGAATCCGAGCCCGGCCAGACCCGCCTGCTGATTACGGAGGCCGGCGGCTACCGCCTGGCTTCGTGACGGGACGTCTTAGACGTCGAGGTCGATGGTGACCGGGGCATGGTCGCTGGGGCGCTCCCAGGCGCGGACATCGTCGTGGATGCGCGGCGCGCCGCCCTTGAACGCGGCGGCGGCGGTCTTGAGGCCAGGCGTGATCCACAGATGGTCAAGCCGCAGTCCGCGGTTGGAGACCCGGAAGTCGGCGGCGCGATAGCTCCACCACGATGCCAGCTTCTCTGTTTCACCCGCCGCCGCGCGCGCCAGATCGATGAATCCGAGCGAGTCCTGAAGGGTCCGCATGGCTTCGATCTCGACCGGCGTGTGGCTGACCACCTTGGACATGTACTTGTGATTCCAGACATCGAACTCGCCTGGCGCGACGTTGAGGTCGCCAGCGATGACCAGCGGGTCCCTGGGATCGCGCCGGGCCATCAGCCTCGTCAGACGCTCGAAGAAATCCAGCTTGTGGTCGAACTTCCCATTGGCCTGACGGTCCGGCAGGTCCCCTCCCGCCGGGATGTAGAAGTTCTGAATCTCGACCCCGGCGACCCGCGCCGAAACCGTTCGCGCGTGACCTTCGCGGCAAACCTCAAGCTCCGGCGCGTCCTCGATCGGCAGACGTGAGGCTATGGCCACGCCATGCCAGCCCTTCTGCCCGCGAATCCGAAGGTGCGGATAGCCGGCGTCCATCAGCTCCTGCGCCGGAAACTCAGGCGCCTGGCACTTGATTTCCTGCATGCAGATCACATCGGGCGTTTGTTGCTGGGCGAACCGCGCCAAATGGGCCGTGCGCAGACGCACCGAATTGACATTCCAGGAGGCGATACGCAGTTGCATCCGCATTCCATAGCGCAGCCGCTCCCCCAAGGGAATCGACGCGTCAGCGTATGGCCCCGGCCTCCGGTCGGGGCGCTGGATCGGCCAGCTCGAACACCTTCGCATCCTGGGGGCCGATCCGGGAGAAATCGGTCAGACGAACCCGCACCTTGACGCCCCGGCCATCGGTCAGGGTCCAGCCGGTAAGGCCGAATGGAGATGAGTTGAAATTCAGGGCGATCGATCCTCGATCCCTGTGCTGAGCCTCCACCGCGACGACGGTCAGGTCCCCGCCCTCATGATCGACGCTCGCCACCCGCACCCCGCGATCGAGGCGGATGTTGCGGCCCAGGAACAAGCCCAGCGGCGTCATCCCCAGCGGATAGGAGGAGATGGTCTTCAGCCGTCGGTCCACGACCGACACCTTGTGGCCGTCCGAGGCCACCACAAGGCCCGATGGCGGATCGTAGTCGAACCTCGCCTTGCCGGGGCGCTGCAGGATCAGCGAGCCGGACAGCCGACCACCGCGGGTGTCGGTCTGGGTGAAGCGCCATTTCACGGTGGTCAGCCCATCGAGATAGGCGACGGACCGGGCGACATCTCGGGCGTCCTCATCCGAGAGGCCGGGGACGGTCGAGCCGGCGGCGAAAGCGGAGCTGGCGGCCAGGACCACGGCAAGGGCCAGATACACGCGGCGGCGCGGCGCGGTCATGTCGTTCTCACCGGTTTTCGCGCGGGGCGAGGTTTCACAGGTCAAGGCGGCGGCGGAGCGAGGATATCCCGCTTGCCGGCGTGATTGGCGGCGGTGACGACGCCTTCCCTTTCCATCCGCTCGATCAGCGACGCCGCCCGATTGTAGCCGATCTGCAGTCGCCTCTGGATGTAGCTCGTCGACGCCTTGCGGTCGCGGGTGACCACCGCCACAGCTTGATCGTAGAGTTCGTTTCCGCCCGCGCCGTCCTCGGCCGCCAGCGGTCCGCCGCCGTCGTCGTCGTCCATGGGGGCGGTGACCTCCTCCAGATATTGAGGCTCGCCCTGCTCACGAAGGAATTTGGCGACCTTGATCACCTCTTCGTCGTCGACATACGGTCCGTGCAGACGGGTGATCCGCCCGCCACCCGCCATGTACAGCATGTCGCCCATTCCCAGCAGCTGCTCGGCGCCTTGCTCGCCCATGATGGTCCGGGAGTCGATCTTGGACGTCACCTGGAAGCTGATCCGCGTCGGAAAGTTGGCCTTGATGGTGCCGGTGATGACATCGACCGACGGTCGCTGGGTGGCCATGATCAGATGGATACCGGCGGCCCGCGCCATCTGCGCCAGTCGCTGCACGGCGCCTTCGATGTCCTTGCCAGCCACCATCATCAGGTCCGCGACCTCGTCGATGACCACCACCAGATAGGGCATCGGTTCCGGGCGGATCCGCTCCTCCTCGAACACCGGCCGGCCCTGCTCGTCGAAACCCGTCTGCACCGTCCGCACGAAGTGCTCGCCCTTGGCCAGCAGCTCGTGGGCGCGGTCATTGTAGCCGGCGACATTGCGGACGCCGATCTTTGACATTCGGCGATAGCGGTCCTCCATCTCCCGCACGGTCCACTTCAAGGCCACGATCGCCTTCTTGGGATCTGTCACCACCGGTGTCAGGAGATGAGGAATGCCGTCATAGATCGACAGCTCCAGCATCTTGGGATCGATCATGATGAACCGGCACTTTTCCGGCGGCAGGCGATAGAGGATCGACAGGATCATGGCGTTGACGCCCACCGACTTGCCCGAACCGGTGGTGCCGGCGATCAGAAGGTGGGGCATCTTGGCCAGGTCGACGATGTACGGTTCGCCGCCGATCGTCTCGCCCAGCGCCAGCGGCAGCGCTTGATTCGATTTCTCGTATTCCGCGCTCGACAACAGGTCGCGCAGATACACCGTCTCCCGCCGGGCGTTGGGAAGTTCGATGCCGATGGCGTTGCGGCCGGGCACCACGCTGACGCGGCAGGCGGCGACGCTCATCGACCGGGCGATATCGTCGGACAGGGCCACCACCCGGGCTGATTTCACTCCGGGAGCCGGAACCAATTCATAGAGCGTCACCACGGGCCCGGGCCTAATGTTGTCGATCTGGCCACGGACGCCGAATTCGGCCAGCACGGATTCGAGCATCTGGGCATTCTGCCGCAGGGCGATCTCGTCGAAAGCCGACGATCGCGGCTTGGGCTTGGCCAGCATGATCAGCTCAGGCAATCGGAAGCCGGCCTCGATGAAGGGCAGGGTGGGCTGGGTCTCCCGTTCTTCCCGCCCGGAGGATCGCACGGTCGCCTTGGGCGGTTTGATGGCCAGACCCGGTGCGACCTCGGCGAGGGTCTCCATATCCTGGGCGGCGACTTCGGCGGAATTGGCGGTCCTGGCCCCCTCGGCGGAGGGTTCGACGCCCAAGTTCGGTGAGCGCCGCTCGCGCCGCGTGGGCGCCGCGGCGGCGGCCAAGGCCGGTCCGCGGCGGATCGGGAAGGGCCACCGGAGCCCGCCCGCGGCGAAGGTCAGCGACAAGGTCGCCAAAAGGCCACTGATGGGTCCGATAACCCAGCGGGGCTCGATGGACGACTGGCTGGGGAAGGCCTTGAGGGCGAGCCCAAGCATCCCGTCCCCCGCCATGCCGCCCAAACCAGTTGCCAGCGGCCAGGACGCCGGCGGAGGCGCGGTCGCCAGGGCGAGGGCCGCCAGTATGGCGCCGGCGACGCCGACGGCTATTCGGCTCCAGCCTTTCGTCGGCTTGGGCGTTTCGCCATCACGAACCAGGCGTCGGATGCCGACAATCAGCAGAATAAGGACCATCAGCCAGGCCGTAAGACCGGTGAGCTGAAGGCACAGATCGGCGAGATCGGCCCCGAAGGATCCCAGGACATTGGCCGGCGCGGTACCTGACGCGCTGTCGAGGCTCGCGTCTCCGGCGTGGTAGGTTATCAGGTCGGCGGCCAGCGCGGCCCCGACCAGCGCCGTGACGGCGCCTTTCACCCTTGAGATGAACGGTTCGGAGCGCAGAACGGCCGAAAAGGCCACCCCGCCCGCGCCGCCATGCCGATGCGCCGCTTTCACCATCACCCGGACTCCTGGGTTCTCGCGCTCCCGCGCTCCCGCGAGGCAGACTTTGCGCCCAGACGGTTAAGACCGTGTTTATCGGTATCGGCCGTCTTCGCGGTCAGGCGCCGATGGCGAACGACAGCCGACCCACGCCGTCGATCTCGCCGATGACCCTGTCGCCTCGCGCCAAGGCTCCGACCCCTTCCGGCGTCCCTGTGAAGATCAGGTCGCCGGGCTCCAGGCGCCAGAGCCGCGACGCCTCGGCGATCACCTCCGCGATCGACCAGATCATGTCCTCCAGACGCGCTTCCTGACGCTTGGCGCCGTTGACGAAAAGGCGGATCGACCCGTTGGGCGCCGAACCGCTCCAAGGGCGGATGTCGCTGATCGGCGCGGAATGATCGAAGCCCTTGGCCGCGTCCCAGGGTTGCCCCTTGGCCTTGGCTGCGGCCTGCAGGTCCCGCCGCGTCAGATCCACCCCGACGGCGTAGCCGAACACCAGGCCCAGGGCCGACGACGGCTCGACAGCCTCGCCGGACATGCCGATGGCCACCACCAGCTCGATCTCATGGTGCAGGTCGCTTGTCGCCG
>CAIQDO010000474.1 GCA_903870555.1 uncultured Caulobacteraceae bacterium | reverse complement strand
TGCTTGGGGATGATCTGGTCGGTGTCGACATTGGCCACGTCCAGCGGCGCGGCCTGGGCGGTCAGTTCAGTGAAAGGGGTCATCAAATAGGCTTCCTACTCAAGCTTCTCCTCCCCCTCCGGGGGAGGGGGACCCCGAAGGGGTGGAGGGGGCAACGCCGCCAAGGCCTCGCCAGGAGAGCCCCCTTCCCGCCCTTCGGGCGGACTTCCCCCAGAGGGGGAAGAGAGAGCTTCGGATCGTCATCATCCTTCCGCCCCGCCCAGCATCAGGGCCGGGGCGCCGGGAACGCCGGCGCGGACGGTGAACACCTGGGTGCCGGGCTTGCGGCCGGGACGGACGGGGGAGACGTCGAGGCCGGCGGCGGCCAGGCGAGCCTGGGCGGCGACGGGGTCGGCCACCCGCCAGGCCAGGCCGGTGACGCGGTCGGGACCGTCGCTCACCGGCGCCTTGAGGTCGGCGCTGATCTCCACCACCGCCCCGCCGCAGCGGAAGAACAGCAGGCGGGTGCCCCACTGGGGATTGGCGCGGTCAAGGCGAAGGTCCAGGCCAAGCCGCCCCCCGTAAAGCGCGACCGCCCGTTCGGGGTTTGGCGTGTGGACGACGACGTGATCGAGGGCGTGCGGCGCGTCCGGCCGCGAGGGCGGCGGCGGGGCGAGGCGGCGGGCGACCAGGGCCATGGCCACGCCGTGGGTGGCGGCGCGCGCCAGGCCGGCGCCGCCCGCCGCGCCTTCGCCGGCCACGCCCCGGCGCTCCAGCATACGGCGGGTCCCCTCCAGGTCGTCGGCGGCGAACCCGAGGCCGAACACCGGCTCGGCCCCGCCAGGCCCGATCGTCAGGGCCATGTTGGCCAGTTGGAACCGCAAGCCGGCGGCGACAGCCGGTTGGGCGCCGAGCAGGCGGGCGTAGGCCTCCGCCGCGACCTCGGGGTCGCCGACCGCCAGGGCGATATGGTCCAGGCCGGTGATCATGGCGCTAGAGGAAGGTCCGGACGTCGACGATGCGGCCCTCGATGGCCGCCGCCGCCGCCATGGCCGGACTCATCAGATGGGTGCGACCGCCGCGACCCTGCCGGCCCTCGAAATTGCGGTTGGAGGTGGAGGCGCAGCGCTCGCCGGGCGCCAGGCGATCGGGGTTCATGCCCAGGCACATCGAGCAGCCCGGCTCCCGCCAATCGAAACCGGCGGCGCGGAAGATCTCGTCCAGCCCTTCCGACTCCGCCTGGTCCTTCACCAACCCCGAGCCCGGCACCACCATGGCGCCGACGTGGGCGGCGACCTTGCGACCGCTCTCCAGCGCCTTCGAAGCGATGGCGGCGGCGGCGCGAAGATCCTCGATGCGGCTGTTGGTGCAGGAGCCGATGAACACCCGGTCGATGCGGGCCTCGTCGATCCTCTGCCCCGGTTCGAGGCCCATATAGGCCAGGGCGCGAGCGACCGCCTCGGCCTTCTCGTCGGCGTAGTCGGCCGGGTCGGGCACGCGACCGTCGATGGCCACGACATCCTCGGGACTGGTGCCCCAGGTGACCGTCGGGACGATGGTGGAAACGTCGATGGCGATCTCGACGTCAAATTGGGCGTCGGCGTCGGTGACGAAGGTCTTCCACCAGGCCAGGGCCAACTCCCAGGCCGCGCCCTTGGGGGTCGACGGGCGGCCGATCAGATAGTCGAAGGTGGTCTGGTCCGGCGCCACCAGGCCGGCGCGGGCGCCGCCCTCGATGGTCAGGTTGCACAGGGTCATCCGCCCTTCCATCGACAGGGCGGTGATCGCCTCGCCGGCGAACTCGATGACGTGTCCCGTGCCGCCGCTGGTGCCGATCTTGCCGATCATCGCCAGGGCGAAGTCCTTGGCGCCGACGCCGGGCGCGGGGGTCCCGGTGAAGGTCACGCGCATGTTCTTCGACTTCTGCTGGCGCAGGGTCTGGGTGGCCAGGACGTGCTCGACCTCCGAGGTGCCGATGCCCTGGGCCAGGGCGCCGAAGGCCCCGTGGGTGGAGGTGTGGGAGTCGCCGCAGACGATGGTCATGCCCGGCTGGGTGCGGCCCTGCTCGGGCCCGACCACATGGACGATGCCGTTGCGAGGATCGCCCATGGCGAAGAACTCGATGCCGTTTTCGGCGACGTTGCGCTCGAGCGCCTGCAGCTGGGCGCGGGCCTCAAGATCGGCCACGGCGCCGACGCCGAGGGCCTGGCCTTCGGTGGGAATATTGTGGTCGGCCACCGCCAGGGTGCGGTCAGGGCGGCGCACCGGCCGGTGGGCGGCGCGAAGGCCGGCGAAGGCCTGGGGCGTGGTCACCTCATGGATGAGGTGCAGGTCGATATAGAGAATGGATTCGCCATTGGCGTTGGTCGAGACGACGTGCGCGTCCCAGATCTTGTCGTAGAGGGTTTTGCCGGCCATGGGCGCCATCTAAGGGCCCATGGCGGCGGAGTCCAGTTTTCGTCAGGCGGCGACCAGCCGGCCGGCGCGGGCGGGGGCCTCGGGGAGGCAGCCCATGTCGGCGAGGGTTTCGCGAATGGCCGAGTCGTAGGGCGTGGCCGGGACCTCGCCGAGGAAGGCGCGCAGCTTGCCGTCGTCCAGGCCGATCGGCTTCTCCCACAGGTAGCGCATCTCCAGCAGCTCGCGGAACATCTCGACGAAGGGCGAGAGGGCGTAGATCACCGGATAGGGAAAGGCCTTCAGCGGAATGGCCGGATCGCCGGTGACGCGGCGGATCGCGGCGGCCATCTCGTCGCCCCGGGCCAGCCAGTGACCGGCGAAGTGGAAGGTCTCATAAGCGGCCAGTTCGCTCTCGCGATCGAGCAGGCGGGCGAGGGTCTCGGCCAGATCCGGCAGATAGGCGAAGGCGTGGCCGACGCCGACCGGGCCCGGAGCGGAGACACTGCGCACCCGGCCGCCCCTGCGGGAGGTCAGCCACAGCAGGCTGCTGTTGGGCGCGGCGGGACCGAAGAAGTCGCCAGCGCGCAGCACAAGCGCCCGAGCGCCGCGGCGCGTCGACGCCTCCAGGATCTGTTCCATCTCCACCCGCACCTGGCCCTTGCGGGTGACCGGCGTCTGGGGCGCGGTCTCGGCGATGCGCGGCCCGGCGTCCGGGGCGTAGTTGTAGACGTTGCCGGGCAGCACCAGCCGGGCGCCGTGGGCCTCGGCGGCGGCGACAGCGGCCGAGAGCATGGGCAGGGCCAGGCCGCGCCAGTTCTTGTAGCCAGGCGGGTTGGCGGCGTTGACGATGACGGCGGCGCCTTCGGCGGCGGCGATCACGTCGCCCGGCAGCATGGCGTCGCCCTTCACCCAGTCGATCGGCATGTTCGGCCCGGCCTTGGCGCGGGCGGCGGCGGGATCGCGGGCCAGGGCGCGCACGCTCCAGCCGTGGCGGATCAGGGCGGCGGCGGCGTGGGCGCCGAAGGAGCCGGTGGCGCCTATGATCAGGGCGGTGCGGCTGGCGGCGGGGGTCGAGGTTGTGGCGATGTCGGTCATGGCGAGGTCTCCGTTGGGTCGAGACCAACATGACCCCTTCGCCGCCTATTCGGAATTGCCTGGAACCGTGGGTCTGATATGCAGGAATGCATGACCAAGGCGCCCGACTGGGATCTGTGGCGATCGTTCCTGGCGGTGATGCAGGCCGGCAGCCTGTCGGGCGCCGCGCGGCAGCTGGCCATCGCCCAGCCGACGGTGGGCCGGCACATCGAGAGCCTGGAGGCGGCGCTGGGTGGGGCGGCGCTGTTCACCCGTTCGCCCGGCGGCCTGCTGCCCACCCGCGCCGCCCTGGCGCTGGAGCCGCACGCCCGGACGATGGCGGCGGCGGCCGACACCCTGCTGCGCACCGCCAGCGGCGAGGCGGAGGGCGTGCGGGGCGCGGTGCGCCTGACCGCCAGCGAGATTGTCTCGGCCGAGATCCTCCCCGCGATCCTGACCGAGTTCCGCGAGAGCTGGCCACAGGTCGACATCGAGTTGCTGGCGTCGAACCGGCTGGAGGACGTGCTGCGCCGGGACGTCGACATCGCCGTGCGGATGGCGCGGCCCACCCAGGACGCGCTGTTCGCCCGCAAGGTCGGCGCCGTCGAGCTGATCTTCCACGCCCATCGCGCCTATCTGCAAAAGCATGGCGAGCCCCGCACGCTGGACGAGTTGCGCGGTCACACCCTGATCGGTTTCGACCGCATCCGGCCGATCAGCGCCGCGACGATGCAGCTCGACTTCGAGGTGACGCGCGACCTGTTCGCCCTGCGCACCGACAGCGAGATCACTCAGCTGGCCTTCCTGCGCGCCGGCTACGGCATCTGCCCCTGCCAAAGGCGGATCGCCGAGCGCGACCCCAATCTGGTTCCCGTGCTGGACGGACAGTTCAGTTTCCAGCTGGAGGCCTGGGTGGTGATGCACGAGGATCTGAAGGCCGATCGTCGGATGCGGCTGCTGTTCGACCACCTCGGCGAGGGGCTGAAGGCCTATATCGCCGGGGTTTGAAACGGTGAAGACGGCCCCGCGGAAAGTTCACAAGGCGGCTTGAATTCCCCCGCCGCCCCGACTAGGTTCCGCGCCTTCGCCGAACAGGCGTTGCGCGCCCGTAGCTCAGCTGGATAGAGCATCAGACTACGAATCTGAGGGTCGGACGTTCGAATCGTTCCGGGCGCGCCAAATTTTCCTATGAAATCAAGAAAATTGGCCCTCTGGCCCGGTCCTGTCGACGGCAGCGCCGCGCGCGCGATCAGCGGTCACGCGCGCTTCCCAATGGCCTAACGGTAGCGGGCGACTCCTCGAACCGGATTCAGAGACGAACGACAATGCCTCTGCGGCGAATGCGCCGATATTCCCCTCATATCGTGAGGCGAATATGGTCATCGGGGAACGTCCGGACTGGCCGGCCTTCGTGTGGGACGACGCGGCGCCGATCGCGCCGCTTGGTGACCACGCCCTCACGCCGCCGCGCTAGCGGGCCGCCTTGTCGAGCTCATCGGCCACGATCCTGGCGATATGGGCCGCGGGTTCGCCCTTCATCATGCCGAGATGGTCGCTATCGATCCAGACCACCTTGGGCGCCCGACGGACCCATTGGCTCCAGCCGCGGTCCGCCTTGGTGAAGTGGAGTCCTCGCCGGTGAAACCTGGGGCCGTGACGTTCACGAAAGAACGTCACCTCGACCTGGTCGTCGATGGGCGGATTATAACGCGTCGTCATCGCAAAATGCGCCACCGTCAACGGGTGTCGGCGCCAATCGAAATCCGTCGGACGGGCAAGCCTCGTCTGGAGCTGCTTGCGCCAATCCAGCAAGATCTCTGCCGTTCGGAAAAACGCCCAAGGCAGAGCCTCGACAAACGCCACGAAGCGACCCCGGCGCTCGAAGGGCGGAAGGGCGCCCACGAGGCCAACGAATGGAGAGGGGGCGCCTTGACGCGCGAGTTGCCGCGCCGCCTCAAAGGCGAATAGTCCCCCCCAGGAATATCCCAGCAGCGCCGGCGTTTCCCGAATGCCGAACGCTCTGGCCGACGCCAGGGCGACCTCCACGGTCTTTTCGATCGTTTCCTCGGCGCACGAGAGGTCGTAGAGCGCCGGTGACAAGAGGCCGAAGACGGACCGACCGCTGAGAAGCGGCTGAAGGTTTTGATAGTCTTCAAGATCTCCCTTGCCGGTATGCCAAAGGATCAGAGGCGGCCCCTTGCCCTCCGACAGGCGGGTTACAACCGGCTTGCGACGCTGCGCGACCGCACGGCGCAGCCCATTGAGAGTCGGGTCGGCGAGGAAGAGTCCCACCGGCACTCGAACCCCTTCGCTGATTTCGAGCGCCATCAAGAGGGTGATCGCTCCCAAGGAATCTCCGCCCAGATCCCAGAAGCTCTGATCCTCCGCCCTTTCGTCGGCGATAGGCACGGTCGAAAACCAAGCGGCGCGAATGCCGTCGGACGCTTCCGAGGGTTGAGCCGGCGTGACCTGCGACGCAGGCTCGTTCGCCAGTGCGGCGCGGTCGATCTTCCCGGACCTCATGTAGGGAAGAGTCTCGTGAAGTCTGACGACCCTCGGGACGATCGCCGCGGGAAGCTGGCCTGCGAGAAGGGCCTTGAGTTCGTCCGCGAGAGCGTCGGTCGGGTCGAGGCCCCGCGCGGGCCTGACATGCGCAATCAATCCGGTGACCGCGTCGCCGGTGCGAACCGGCAGGCAGACCGCTTCGGCCACCCTGTCGTCCGCCCTCAGCAAGGCCTCGATCTCGCCCGGCTCGACGCGTACGCCCAGAAGTTGCACCTGATCGTCGAGGCGGCCATGGAATTCGTAGTCGCCGTCGACGTCGATGCGAACGAGATCGCCGGTATAATACCGCCTCCCCTCCGGCAGCAGGTCGAAACGGCGAGACGTCAGGTCGGGCCGGTTCCGATAACCGCGGGCAACCTGGGCGCCCTCGAGGACGAGTTCACCCACCTCGCCTGGTTTCGCGGGCTTTCGATCCTTGTCGACCACCCTCGCCCGCACGCCATTTATCGGCCGGCCGATCGGCGGCCGGCCACCCGTCGGGCCGACTTCAGCCCAAAGGCTGTCGACCGTATTTTCAGTCGGTCCGTAGGTGTTGACCACCCTGAAAGGAAGGCCAGGCGGCGGTCGATGATGCAGCGTATCGCCGCCCGTCAGCAAGGTCCTGAGCGCCATATCCTCCGGCCATGTCTGCACAAAGGCGCGCTCCGCTATCACGGTTGGCATGAAAGTGAAGGTTGCCCGCGTCGCGGTCAGCCATCGGATCATCTCGGAAGGATCTAGAAGTATACCCTCCGGTGGCGCCAGCAATGTTCCGCCAGCCATAAGCACCGGCCAGATGTCGGCGACGGACGCGTCGAACGTCGGATGGGCCAGAGCTGTCCCCCTGTCGGATGAATCCAACGGCAAGTACGCGCGATAATGCGCGGCCAGATTCGCCAACGCTCCGTGGGTAATCTCGACCGCCTTTGGTCGACCTGTCGATCCGGACGTGAAGATGCGATAGGCGCATTGGTCGGCCGCGACCGACGGACGGTCACGGCGGTCATCTTGCCGAGGCAATTGTCCTGCCGCGAAGACTGTCACCCCTGGAAAGTCCGGCTGTCCCAGCGCATCGGCGTTCGCCGCGACGATGTGCGTAATCCCGGCCTCGGCAATCTCGGTCTTGAGGCGGACCAACGGAGACGAGGGAGCCAGCGGTACGTAGGCTCCGCCGGCTTTCATCGCACCGAGCGCGGCGAAAACGAATTCCATTCCAATCGGCAGCAAAATCCCCACCCCGTCCTCAGGGCGCAGCCCACTTGCCAGAAGTGCGTCGGCATAGGCCTGGGACCGAGATTCCAGAGTTTGGCGGCTGACGACCAGGCCGTCCGCTTCGATGGCCGCTCGATGCGGGTCCGCCGCGGCGAGCGCGGCGAGCGTGAACACGACCGTCGGCAGGCCCCCTGGGGCGTCGTCGTCCGACGTCGCTTGGTCGACGGGAATGCTGTCGCG
The DNA here is from genome assembly GCA_903870555.1 of uncultured Caulobacteraceae bacterium. Lineage (GTDB taxonomy): Bacteria > Pseudomonadota > Alphaproteobacteria > Caulobacterales > Caulobacteraceae > Acaudatibacter > Acaudatibacter boreus. Next base: position 13,362 of record CAIQDO010000474.1, on the reverse strand, counting down.
CCGCCTTTCCGCGGGCGCGATCGAAGCGCCGGAGGCCAAGGGCGGGGACGAGGCCAGGAAAAACCGCACCGCGCCATCGGCACAGGCGACGGTCAGATAGCCGTCATCATCTCCAAGGATCGCGCCGGGGGCTCCCGTCCCGGGAGCCAACGACGCCGACCGGACGATGCGGATCTCTCCACCGGGAGCCACCAGTTTCGGGTGACCGAAGTTGTTTTGGGAAGATCCCCAATCGCAGGCGCGGACGAGGCGCAAGATCCGTTCGGCGGACCAGCCCCAATCGATCATGCCGTCGCCAGGCATGGTGTCGGAGCGTTTGAAATAGCTCCTATGGGTGAAATCCTGCGGCTCCCCAGCCAAGACGCCCTGCTCGAGTTTGCCGAGCACCTCCGGGAAACTTTCGAGCGCGGCTTCCGTACAGCGCATATTGAGAGAGCCCGCAGTCTCAGATCGAGTGAGTGGAAACCGCCTTTGTACAAGAATGTTACCTGTATCTATGCCGGGTTCTATGAAATGCCACGTTACGCCGTGCGATGTTTCTCCGTTCAGCACCGCCCAAGCTGTCGCCCACATGCCCGCATAGGCCGGCAAAGGGGCGTTGTGATAGTTGATCGCAGCCAGGCGTGGTTTTACGAGGGTTTCCGCCTTCAATACATGGCCGTTGGCTATACTGAACAGGACATCGCAATCATGCGCCTCGACGAAGTCGGCGACACTGCCTCTCGGGCCGAAGACAGGCAGGCCTGCTCGGGCCATGACCTCCGCCTCCGCAGGCGCGGTCGAAAAGATCCCAATCACGCTATGACCGCGATCTAGCGCAAACTCGATCGCGCCGGAGAGAACGAGACCTTCGCCGATAAACAGTAGGTTCAAGCTAGACAATGTGCCTCCCCCGGGGTGAACGCCCGGTTGTTCGTTATGTACCCATACGCCTTGTTCCAGCCCCGCAATCGGCGCTCGGCGCTGTCGGAGCGCGGCCCCGCGATCCGATGTCTTGCTCTACCCGCCGCCCGGGCGCGGCAGGGCGGCAAGCCCCACGTTCAAAGGCTTTGTCCCAGGCCAAGGTTGACCATCGGCGCTTCATCGCGGCACGGGCCGGCCTTCCCTTGGGTTGCCATGCCGGCCAATCATCCGAAACCGTACGGCGCTAGAAAATTCAAGTCATCTGTTAAAGATATGATCAAGAGTCATCGGCGGGAAATGTCGCAGGCGATGCCGGTATCGCGGCGGCGTTCCGGGTTCCAGTCGATAGCAAGCGCAGGGGCTCGGCCTGCGGAGATCAGGCGCTCCGCCGACGTGATTGCAGACGGTGCGAAAGCACCGCGTCGCGCCGTTGGCAATGTAGGGCTGCCTATCGACGGTGAGCTGGTCCACGATATCAACGATTTTCGCCCGCGAAGCCTGGGCGCCCTGGTCGGCCGGCCCCTCGAATGATCGAAGATCAGGTTGATGGTGGGCGCATGCCGCGCCTGCGAGACAGACTCAACCCAGTCCCGCGTCGCCATTCCCGCGACCGCCCCGATATTCCCCTCAAATCGTGAGGCGAACAGGGTCATCGGGGAACGTCCCGGACGGGCGTTCGGCCGACACGGGCCGCAAAACGATGGGCGCAGAGCAGACCGAAGTCGCCGTCCGGCGGCTTGCGGCGGATTGCAACAAGGGCAGGCCGGGGGCCGGGCCGAACCGCAGGCCGCGGTCGACGGCGCCTCAGGACACGCCCTGGGCGAAGGCGGGCGGAAAGCTGCATTTCGGCGCCGTGCTGCTGCTGACGATCAGGGACGGCCGGGTGATCGAGCAAATCGAATACGTCGTGCCGATCCAGGTGATCACGCCGCCGCGTCGGCCCGCGCCACCGCGCGCCGGAAGGCCCACAGCACCAGCGCCAGCAGCAGGCACGCCCCCGCCGTCATCGCCGCATCCGCGAACAGGCCGCCGTTCAGGCCGTGGGCGGTGAAGGCGGCGCCGTCGATGATCTGCATATAGGTCAGGGGCACGGCGCTGGAGGCGAACAGCAGGCCGAACTGGGTGGCGGCGAGCGGGTTGTCTTCGCCCAGAGCGTTGAGCGAGATCAGGTTGGAGACAGCGAAGGCCGCCGCCTGGAAGATGTTCTCGCCGAGCAGGGCCACGCCGAACATCGCCGGCGTTCTGGGCAGCAGGATCAACAGCAGGCTGAAGCCCGCGCCAAGCAGACCGATGACAAGGTAGAGCACCCGGGGTTTGAGGCCGGCGCCCAGGCTCGGCGCCAGCAGGCTGCCGACCACCCCGGCCAGGCACACGCCCGCGCCACCGATCAGGCCGGCCATGGCCTCGCCGACGTGGAAGTCGGCCGCGAAGCCGGACAGGGAGTTGGTCAGGGCGAAGGCGGTCGCGGGCGACACGAACAGCAGCAGGGTCCACAGCACGACCGGCCGGCGCACCACCTTGGTCACATCCCTGGCGAAGGCGATCACGCCCTCACGCGCCAGCCTGGCGTCGGCCGGCGGACAGGGAACAGCCAGGAAAAGGGGCACGGCCAGCAGGCTGAAGGCGCCGAGCAGCAGAGCGCCGATCGGCTCGGGCAGGCCGCGGAAGACCGGGATGGCGACCGCCGCGATCAGCCCCCCCGACGCGATGTTCACCGCCGCGAACCAGGCGCCCAGGGCGCGATGCCGCTCCGGGGCGATCAGTTCGCCGAACCAGCCGCCGCAGGCGGCCGAGACCAGATAGGCGCCGAGATTGGACAGGAAGAAGAAGGCGCCCAGGATCTCCAGCCGCTTGACGAACACGAAGGCGGCGGCGGCGGCGAGGCCGGTGACCAGGGTGAAGGCGATCGCCCAGGTCCGGCGGGAGAAGCGCCAGTCGAGCAGGGGCGCCATCAGGAAGCTGACGAACCCCGGCGCCAGAGCCAGGGCGGTGATCGCCGCGATGCGGCTCGGCGGGGCGTGCTCCGCCGCCAGAAGCTGCGGCATGGTGATCAGCATCAGCGCCCCGTTCACCCCAAGGGGCCAGAGGCCGAAGCCGAGAAGCCAGATCGGCGGGTGCGGGGCGCGAGCGGTCATCCTCTGGTGGTTAGCCTGAGCGACAGGGGCGGTAAACGGCCAGCGGCCCCGCGACGCGCATCCGAATCCCGTCTGACGCGTTGATGGAGCCTCAAAGTCACATCGATCGGAACCCAGAATGAAGACCCGCCTCCTCTGCCTCGCCGCGTTCGCCGCCGCGACCACCCTGGGCCTTTCGCCGTTGAGCGCCGCCGACGCCCAGATGGTCACCGCGCCCGTCGTCGCCCACGGCGACTGGACCCTTGGCCAGCGCGAGGACTGGCTGGGCGAGCAGATGAAGACGTCGCTCGCCAACGGCTCCTTGGACCGGGCCGAATTCAACCGCGCCCAGCTGGAAATGGACCATCTGCGCCAGGAGGAAAGCCGCATGCGTCACGACGGCGGCGGCCAGCTGACCGGCGACCAAACCGCCGAACTCCAGGCCCGCCTCGACACCATGTCCGACAAGATCCACGTTGCGAACACCAGCGTCTACAAGCACCCCTGGTAGCAGCCTGCGCGGACGCCTCAGGCGTCCGGATCCTGGTGCAGCCAGGCGGCGTGGCGGGGGGCCCGTCTGGTGCGCGACCACTCTTCAAGCATGACCGGCGCGACGCGGCGAAGTTCTTCGGCCTGTTCCGGCGTGCCGATGTTGCAGGCCAGTTCGAGGCGGTGGCCGTTGGGGTCGAAGAAATAGATCGACCGGAACAGCCCGTGGTAGGTCGGACCGATCACATCGATCCCCTGGGCCTCGATATGGGCCTTGGCGCCCATCAATGCGTCGAGGTCGGCGACCTCGAAGGCCAGATGCTGCACCCAGGCGGGGGTGTTGGGGTCCCGCGCCATCTCCGGCTGGTTGGGCAACTCGAAGAACGCCAGCACATTGCCGCCACCGGCGTCGAGGAAGACATGCATGTAGGGGTCGTCCTCTCCCGTCGACGGCACCTTGTCCTCGGAAAAGGCGGTCGTATAGGCCATGCCCAGCACGCGCTGATAGAATTCCACCGTCTCGGCCGCGTCGCGGCACCGGTAGGCCACATGATGGATGCGGTTGAGCGTCGGGGCGACGGTCACGACACCGGCTCCGCGTCGGCCGAGGCCCCCTCAAGCGCGCCGCGGCGCCGTTGGTCGCGCTCCATCGACTTGAACAGGGCTGTGAAGTTGCCCTCGCCGAAGCCCTCGTCCTTCTTGCGTTGGATGAATTCGAAGAACACCGGGCCGATCTGGGTCTCGGAGAAGATCTGCAGCAGCAGGCGCGGATCGCCGTCCTGGGTCGAGCCGTCGAGCAGGATGCCGCGAGTCCGCAGCGCTTCGACCGGCTCGCCGTGGCCGGGAAGGCGCTCTTCAAGCATCTCGTAATAGGTGTCCGGCGGCGGGCTCATGAACGGCGTTCCGGCCGCCTCCAGCCGGTCCCAGACGGCCGGCAGATCGTCGCACAGGAAGGCGATGTGCTGGATGCCCTCGCCGTTGTAGGCGCGCAGGAATTCCTCGATCTGGCCGCCGCCAGCCTTGCCTTCCTCGTTCAGGGGGATGCGGATCAGGCCGTCGGGGGCGGTCATGGCCTTGCTGGTCAGGCCGGAATATTCGCCCTTGATGTCGAAGTAACGGATCTCGCGGAAGTTGAAGATCCGCTCGTAGAACGCCGCCCAGTGCGCCATCCGGCCGCCATAGACATTGTGGGTGAGGTGGTCGATCAGGCGAAGGCCGGCGCCGACCGGCTGGCGGTCGACCCCCGGTAGGTAGTCGAAATCGATGTCATAGATCGACAGCGCGTCTCCGTAGCGGTCGATCAGATAGATCATCGCCCCGCCGATGCCGCGGATGGCCGGAAGGCGCAGTTCCATCGGACCCGTACGGGTCTCCACCGGTTCGGCGCCGCGTTCCAGGGCGCGGTCGTAGGCGACTTTGGCGTTGCGGACCCGAAAGCCCATGCCGCAGGCCGAGGCGCCATGCTCGGCGGCGAAATAGGCGGCCGGCGAGCGCGGCTCATAGTTGGCGATCAGGTTGATCTGGCCCTGGCGCCACAGCTGCACATCCTTGGAGCGGTGGCGGGCGACGAGGGTGAAGCCCATGGCCTGGAACACCGGCTCCAGCAGGCCCTTTTCCGGCGCGCAAAACTCGACGAATTCGAAGCCGTCGAGACCCAGCGGGTTGTCGAACAGATCGGCCATGGGCGCTCCCCGCACAAATGGTTGCATATGAAACCATATGCGCTATCGGTTTCGCGTGCAACCGAAACGGACCGCCCTGCGACTCGACGACTACCTGCCCTACCGCCTGTCGGTCGCGGCCAATGAGGTGTCGCGCCTGGTGGCCCGCGCCTACGAGGACCGCTTCGGCCTGACCATCCCGCAATGGCGGATCATCGCCAACCTAGCCGAACACGGCCCGAGCACTCCGCAGCAGCTGGGACGACTGGCGGCGATGGACAAGGTGACGGTGAGCCGGGCGAGCCAGGGGCTATTGGCGAGGGGACTATCGAGGCGGGTCGAGAACGGCAAGGACGGTCGCTCGCACATCCTCGCCCTGACCAACGAAGGCATGACGCTGCACAAGACCATCGCCCCCCTCGCCCTGGCCTTCGAACGGTCCCTGATCGACGACTGGTCGGCCGAGGACGTCGAGCGGCTGCACGCCCAGCTGAAGTCGCTTCAACACAAGGCGGCCCTGCTTGCGGGGCTGGGATAGGCGCCATGACCACGCTCATCGCGGTGGTGGTCGGCGTCGGCGGCGGCGTCGGTCGCGCCCTGGCGGAGGCGTTGTGTGAGCGCGGCGCCCACGGCCATGTCGTCGGCCTGTCGCGGTCGCGGCCGGCCGGCTGGACCGACAACGACGCGCGAACCTGGATCGCGGCCGATATCCTCGACGAAGCGAGCCTCGCGGCGGCGGCGGCGCGGATCGCCGCCATCGGCGTTCCCGATCGGATCATCGTCGCCACCGGCCGGCTCGGCGCCGTCGGGCGCGGTCCGGAGAAGACGATGCGGTCGCTCGACCTCGCCGGGCTCACCGAGGCCTTCACCCACAACGCGGCCGGGCCTGCCCTGGCGGCCAAGCACCTGCTGCCCCTGACGCCGCGCGACCGGCCAAGCCTGTTCGCCGCCCTGTCCGCCCGCGTCGGCAGCATAGGCGATAACCGGTCGGGCGGCTGGTACGGCTATCGGGCGTCCAAGGCGGCGCTGAACATGATCGTCCACACCCTGGCGATCGAACACGCCCGCACCCGTCCGCTCGGGGTCTGCGTCGCCCTGCACCCCGGCACTGTCGACACCGCCCTCAGCGCGCCGTTCCTCGCCGGCGTGTCGCCCGAAAGGCTGTTCACGCCCCGACGGTCGGCGGCCGCCCTGCTCAAGGTGATGGACGCCCTCGGCCCGGGCGACACCGGCGGCTTCTTCGCCTGGGACGGTTCGCCTATTCCCTGGTGACGGTCCGTTGGGGGCGGCGACACAGAACTAAGGCTCGTCGTCCGAGAAGGAGGCGAAGCCCTGGGCCATGAAGCCGGCCATGCGCGCCTTGACGGCGGCGAAATCGTCCGACCGGCACAGGCCGTCCGACAGCCGATCGATCCGGCCCGTTCTGGCCAGGGTCAGCATCAGGGCGCCGGTGACGAAGTGGTAGCCCCAGTACAGGTCTTCCTCCCTATGGCCTGGAGCGGCCTGCTTGAGGACGTCGATGAGCTTGTGGACGACCGGATCGAAGTGCTTGTCCATCAGCTCCGCGCCCAGTTCGGGCATGTTGCTGGCCTGGGCGACCAGGGCGGCGTAGTTCCGCCAGCCCTCGCCGCCGTTAATGTAGAGGTCCAGGTCCGTGTCGAGAAAGGCGCTCAGGGCGCCCTTGAGAGTCGGCTTGCCGGCGGCTTCCCGCTCATACCGCTCCAGGGCGTCCATCCTCAGCCGGCTGGTTACGGCCGCGCGGCGAGCGAACACCGCATCGAACAGGGCGCGTTTGTCGTCGAAGTAGTAGTGGACCAGGGTCGTGTGCACGCCGACGGCCTCGGCCACATCGCGCATGGTGACGCCGTACAGCCCTCGCCGGGAGAACAGGTGTTCGGCGGCGTCAAGGATCTGCTCTCGCGTCTCTTCCCGCTGCTCGGCCCGGGAAAGGCGGCGCGGCTTGGCGAACGGGGGGCGCGACGTCACGGGCAACTGGGCATCCTCAGAATGGTATCGACTCAACACAGGGCGGCGATGCTCGCGGGCGTCCGCTCCGAGACCGCTTTCGCCTAGCTGGCCGGCTCCGGCAACCGGCCAAGCGTCGCCAAGGCCGGTCTTGTCGATTTTTCAGCTGGGCGCCCTCGACAGCATCGCGATCCGGATCAGCTGTCGCCGCACTCGGCTATGGCGGTCCGCCTCGCGCCTTCAGAAGAACTTGACGGCCCGCACCCCGAACTGACGCGGCGCCCCGGCGAACCGCAGGCCGGAGTTGATCTGGGTGACATAGTGCTGGTCGGTCAGGTTGTAGGCGTAGGCGGTCACCAGCACCCCGCGGTGACTCCAGGCGACCTGGGCGCTCAGGAGGTTGCGCTCGGGCAGGCTGTCGCCCAGGGCCGTCGTCTCGAACAGTGTCGCCCACTGCTGGCTGACGTGAGAGAAATTGACGCGCGGCGTCAGGGTGTCTCCGCCGGGGAGCGAAACGGCACATTGCACGCCCAGGTTGAGCGTGAAGTTGGGCGCGTAATCCTGCCGGTGACCGGTCAGGTTCTGGCAAGCGGCGCTGACGGGGCCGGTGCTGGGATCGCAGGCGCCCACGCCCAGGGTGCGCGGGTCGACGGCAAAGAAGGCGCCCAGGCTGCTGTGCAGCACGGAGGCGCCGGCGTCGAACGACAGCGGACCGAACACCGCCTGCGCGGAGCCCTCGACGCCGTAGATCTTTGTCGCGTTGGGCACGTTCAGTTCGATCTTGAACACCGGGTTGATTGGGTTGCCGATCGTCGCCTGGAAGTTGTCATAGACGTCGTAATAGGCGCCGAGTTGGGTTTTCACGTGCCTGTCGAAGGCATTGGCCTTCCAGCCGATTTCGTAATCCGTGACGTTTTCGCCCTTGAACGGCTGAATCACCTGGCCCGCCGCCACCGGCACGTTGAGGCCGCCGGCCTTGTGGCCTGTGGCCACGAACGCATAGACGAAGTTGTCGTCGTCGAGCTTCCAGTTCAAGGCGACCTTTCCGGTCACCCGCGACTCGTTGAGGCTCTGATTGTCCGCGATCAGCGTCGGCTGGGTGAAGCCCGGATAGGCCGTGTACAGCACCGAATCGACGCCGACGCGGTTGACGGTGTCGGAATAGGTGTAGCGGGCGCCGATCTGGATCTGGAAGCGCGAGGACAGGTCCCAGCTGATCTGAGCGAAGCCGGCCGCGGTTTTCTGAACGTTGGTGCCCCACAGGTAATAGTTATAAATTCCGGGCGGATAGCCGATGTTGAACGGCGCGCTGGGAACAGTCTGGCCCGCCGCGGTCAGGCCGACTCCCGGCCCTGTGGGAAAGCGATAGCGGTTGTTCTGATAGTAGCCGCCTGCGACCCAGGTGAGCGGTCCCTGGCTGGGCGAGATCAGGTCGATTTCCTGGGAATAGATCTGTTCATCAGCCGCGTCGCTGAAGGTGTAGCCCAGATTGGCGGAGCCATCGAGATCGGCCTTCTCGGCGGTGCGGCCCTGCTGGTAACCGGAGATGGACCGCAGGATGATCCCGCCGGCGAAGGTATAGTCGACCCGCAGCACAGACCGAACGAACTGGTCGATCGCCAGATTGGCGGCGTTGTTGGAAACCTTGAACAGATCGTTGGTCGAATTGACCGGGTCGGCCGCGTAGCCGCCCTGATCGATGTAGTTGTAGTCGGTCTTGGACGACACGGTGAGGTTGGCCGTGGGTTTCCACAGCACGCTCAGACGGGCGTTGGACTCCTTCAGCAGGCCCGGATTGCCGGTGTGCTTGCCGGTGATCTGGTAGAAGCTCCCGCGGTATTCATCGTTGAAGGCGAGGCGCACGGCGAGGGTGTCGCTGATTGGAAGATTGACGGCGCCCTGGACCGCGCCGTCGTTGTAATTGCCGTATTGCCCGGCGATGTAGCCGTGCACGCCGTTGAAGCTGGGGTTGGTCTCGGTGATGAACACGGCGCCGCCGGTGGCGTTCTGGCCGGCAAACGTGCCCTGCGGGCCGCGCAGAATCTCGATGTCGGCTATGTCGTAATAGGGTTCGTCCTGGAAGTAGCCGGGAAAGCTGGCGACGCCGTCGCGATAGGTGACCACGCCGACGCCGGTCTGGCTGTTGGACTCGCCCTTGCCGATACCCCGGATGTTGAAATCGTTACCCTGCCCGAAGTTCTGCACCGTCAGGGATGGCGAGATCAGCTGCAGCTGATCGACCGAGGTGATCCCCCTGGCCTGCAGATCGGCTCCGGTAAGAACCGTGGCGGCGACGGCGGTGGTCTGCAGATTGGTCGCCCGGCGTTCGGCCGTGACCACCACCTCCTGCACCACCGACGCTTTCGACGCCTCCGCAGCCACGCCGGTCGCCTGGGCGTTGGCGACGCCGCACCAGGTCAGGGCCAGTGCGGAAACATTGAGCCAGATGGTCGCCTTCATCGGGAATCCCCCTGATTTGCAATCGTGCGATCGTGCTCTCCGGCACGCGAGGCCGAGGGTTGCAAGTTTGGCTCCATTCGTCAACAATCATTATATTCAATTATAATGAAACGCTCTCGATAGAATGAACGCCTGGCTTCACCAGGCGTCCTGGGGAGGCCCGGTCCGATGAAGGTCCTTGCGATCACGCTGGCCCTGAGCCTGGTTTACGCCGCGGCCACGGCGGCGACGGAGTCGTCCGACCCGCGACTGGCCGAAACCCAGGCCGGGGCCGTGCGAGGGGAAGGCCTTGCCGACGGCCGGGTGGTTTTCCGGGGCATCCCCTTCGCCGCCCCGCCCGTCCGGGACCTGCGATGGAAACCGCCCATGCCCCCGGCGCCATGGCGGGGCGTTAGAGACGCCACCGCGTTCGGGCCGGCCTGCATCCAGCCGCGCTCGGTCAAGGGCGCGCTCTACGCCGACGACCGGCCACGAACGAGCGAAGACTGTCTGTCGCTGAACGTGTGGAAGCCGGCCAGCGCGGCGGGCGCGGCGGAGTCCCGCGCGCCGGTGATGGTCTGGATCCACGGCGGCGCCCTGATCAACGGCGACTCGTCGAGCCCGCTCGACGATGGGGCGGCGATGGCCCGACGCGGCGTTGTGGTGGTGTCGATCAACTATCGCCTGGGGATATTCGGCTATCTCGCCCATCCCGCGCTCTCGGCCGAGTCGCCGCGGCATGTGTCGGGCGACTATGGCCTGCTCGACCAGATCGCGGCGCTGTCGTGGGTGCAGGCCAATATCGCCGGCTTTGGCGGCGATCCGGGCGATGTGACGATTTTCGGCCAGTCGGCGGGCGGGCTGAGCGTGATGGAGCTGATGATCAGCCCCCTGGCGCGGGGCCTGTTCCACAAGGCGATCGTTCAGAGCGGCTATATGGTGTCCAATCCGGAACTGCGCCGGGCCCGGTTCGGCCAGCCTTCGGCGGAAGCCCTCGGCGGCGCCCTGACCGACGCGATCCGCGTCCACGACCTCGATAGCCTGCGCGCGACGCCGGCCGACACGTTGCAGGACGCCGCCTTCGCGGTCGGCTACTATCCCCAGCCGACCATCGACGGCTGGGCGTTGCCCCGGCAGGTAATCGAGGCCTTCGATGACGGGCAGCAGGCGCCCGTCCCCCTGCTGGTCGGCTTCAATGCCGGCGAGGTCCGCTCGCTGCGCATGCTGGCGCCGCGGGTCCCCGGATCCGCAGCCGACTACGAGGCGGAGGTTCGCCGACGCTATCGCGACCTGGCCGACGCCTACCTTCGGCTCTACCCAAGCGCCAACCTCGAGGAGAGCGTACTCGCCGCCACGCGGGACGGGCTCTACGGCTGGACGGCGCAACGGTTGGCGGTGAAGCAGACCGCCATGGGCCAACCGGCGTTCCTGTACCTTTTCGACCACGCCTATCCGGCGGCGGTCGCCCTGAACCTGCGCGCGTTCCACGGCGCCGAACTGCCCTATCTGTTCGGACAGGTCGGCCCCGGCGGGAAGCTGTGGCCCAACTGGCCCCGGCCGCCGGAGACGGCCGAGGAGACGGCGCTGTCGGAGACGATGATCGATTACTGGACCGCCTTCGCCCGCACCGGCGTTCCGGCGGCGCCGGGCGCGCCGATCTGGAGACCGTTCGCCGACGGCGGGGCCTACATGGACTTCGACGAACGCGCCGGGCCGTCATCCGGCCTCATCCCCGGCATGTACGCGCTGCATGAAGAGGTGATCGCGCGCCGTCGGCGCGCAGGAACTCAGGCCTGGTTCGCCAATGTCGGCCTCGCTTCGCCGCCGGTCCCTCCGCCGGCCTCTGTCGGTCAGTCGCGCTGAAGGCGTCGCGCCGGCTGGTCGGGTGCTCCGCGCCTTGAGGCGCTCGATCTTCAGATGCCGTCTCCGGCGATGTTTTCCGCCAGTTCAGGGGCGCGGCTGTCGCAGACGCCCGGCGCCAGGGTCCGGAAGGCGTCGTACTGGGTGAGGAACACCCTCCCCGTCAGCGACTCCATCAAGGACGACCGCCGAAGCGGGTCCATCACGACGCCCTTCACCTCCGACAGATGCAGGGTGACGCCGGCTTCCGTCAGGGCGCGGGTCAAGGCCACCAGGCTCTCAAGAGCGGAAGAGTCGATGTGATTGACCGCCGAGCACATCAGCACCACGTGGCGCACCGTCGGCTGATCGACGATCGCCTCAAGCACCTTGCCTTCCAGCCACTGGGCGTTGGTGAAGGACAGACTCTCGTCGATGCGCAGGGTCAGCACCTCGGGCGAGGTGATCACGTCGAGGCGGTCGACGTTGCGAAAATGCTGGGTGCCCGGCACCTGACCGACGATCGCCGCGTGGGGCTGCGATGACCGCTGCAGATAGAGCAGGATCGACAGCACCACCCCGGCGCCGAGACCGACCTCCACACCGACGGTCACCGTCAGGATCATCGTCGCGGCCATGGCGGCGAAGTCCCGCTTCGAATAGCGCCAGACCCAGGCCAATTCCCGGAAATCCACCAGACTGAGCACCGCCACGATGATGGTGGCCGACAGGGTGGCGATGGGCAGGAAATAGAGCAGCGGGGTGAAGGCGACGGCGGCGACCGCCAGGCCGACGGCCGTGATGGCGCCCGCGGCGGGCGTTTCCGCGCCGGCGTCAAAATTGACCACCGACCGCGCGAAGCCGCCGGTGATGGGAAAACCGCCGGTCAGGGCCGAGGCGATGTTGGCGACGCCAAGGCCGACCAGTTCCTGGCTGGGTTCGATCCGCTGACGGCGCTTGGCGGCCAGGGCCTGGGCCACAGAGATCGAACTGACAAAGCCGATGATGCTGATGAACAGCGCCGGCGGCGCCATCTGCAGCCAGACCGGACCGGCGGCGGGCGGCGGCGTCCACGGCGGCAAGCCGGTAGGCACCCGCCCGACGGTGGCCACGCCCACGGCGCTCAACCCGAAGACTCTCACCGCCAAGGTGGTGGCGGTGATGGCCAGAACCGGTCCGGCCTTGGCCACGAGGCCGGCGGCGGGGTCTTTCAACCCGAGAGCCAGCAGCAGGGGCTTGAGGCCCTTGCGAACCCAGAACAGGAAGGCCAGCGCGCCCAGGCCAAGGATCGCGGTGCGGGGATTGAAGCTCGCGAAATGACCGACAAAGGTCCGGCCGATGACCGACAGCGTCTGACCGGACGTCGTCACGCCGATCAGCGGCCCGATCTGGCTGGCGGCGATGATCACGCTGGAGGCCATGGTGAAGCCGTTGACGACGGGATTGGACAGCAGCTTGGCCAGGGCGCCCATCCGCAGCAGCCCCATCGCCAGCATCATCACCCCAGACATCAGGGCCAGGGCCAGGGCGGCGTGGATGTAGAGCGGCGATCCCGGCGCCGCGATCCTGGAGGCGGCGGAGGCGGTCATCAGCGAGACGACGGCGACCGGCCCAACCGCCATGGCGCGGCTCGTCCCGAAAATGGCGTAGGCGATCAGTGGCGCGATCGAGGCGTAGAGACCCATCTGGGGCGGCAGTCCGGCCAGGGTGGCATAGGCCAGACTCTGCGGGATCAGCATGATGGTCACCACGACGCCGGCCATCAGATCGCTCGTGAAGGTCGCCCGATCGTAGCGGGCGCCCCAGTCGAGGATCGGCAGATGGCGCGCCAGTGTCATGGCCATGGCTGAAACGGTTCCCCTGGTTGCCGCCGTCCATCGGTCGCACGGTCTGCCCTGGCGATGCAACGGCGCGCCAGGGTCGGTCCGATAAAGGCGGCGCCTGAAGCGGAT
>CAIQDO010000473.1 GCA_903870555.1 uncultured Caulobacteraceae bacterium | reverse complement strand
CCGATCTGAACCGCTCCAGCGGCATCACCGTGCTGATGGTCACCCACGAGGCGGAGATGGCCGCCTTCGCCAACACCATCGTCCATTTCAAGGATGGCCGGGTCGGCAATATCGAGACCCTGCGGCCACCGGGCGCGGGCGCCGCCTGATGCTCCTGACCACCATCCTGCTGTCGTTGCGCGAGATTCGCCGCCACATGATGCGGTCGTTCCTGACCGTGCTCGGGGTCGTCATCGGCGTGTCGGCGGTGGTCACCATGGTCACGCTCGGCCACGCCACCACCCGTTCGGTCCAGTCCCAGATCTCGGGGCTGGGCTCCAATCTGCTCACCATCCTGCCCGGCCAGGGCATGGGACGCGGCGGCGGGGCGCAGGCGTCGCAGCCCTTCAAGATCGACGACATCGACGCCATTCGCGGGCAGATCGGCGGGGTCACATCGGTGGCGCCCCAGGTTCAGGCCCAGGCGACGGCGATCCGCAACGCCGCCAACTGGACGGTGACGGTCAACGGCACGACCGGCGAATATCTGATCGGCCAGCAGTGGGCCCTGGCGTCCGGCCGGGTGTTCTCGGCCGCCGAGGAGCAGGCGGGCAAGTCGGTCTGCATCATCGGCGACACCGTCAAGACCAACCTCTACGCCGACGACGAAACCATCGGCACGACGCTGCGGGTCGGCCGGGTCAGCTGCGAGGTGATCGGCCTGCTCGCCAAGCGCGGTCAGAGCGGCATCGGCGGCGACCAGGACAATACGGTGATCATGCCGTTCCGGACCGTGCAGCGCCGCTTCACCGGCAGCCGCAATGTCCAGTTCATCTCCATCGCCGTCGATCCGCGCTACGACAACGCGCCGATCAAGGACTCGATCAGCGCCCTGCTGCGCGAGCGCCGCAACATCACCGGCGGCAAGGCCGACGATTTCACCATCCTCGACACCAAACAGATCTCCGACGCCCTGGGCAATGCGACCGCGCAGCTGACCGCCGTCGTCACCGCCGTCGCCGCCATTTCGCTGCTGGTGGGCGGCATCGGCATCATGAACATCATGCTGGTCTCGGTCACCGAGCGAACCCGGGAGATCGGCATCCGCCTGGCGATCGGCGCCACGGCCGACGAGGTGCTGATGCAGTTCCTGGTCGAGGCCGTGGTGCTGTCCTCGCTCGGCGGTCTCGTCGGACTGGCCCTGGCCTTCATCGCCTGCCTGGGCCTGTCGATTCCGCTGAAGATGCCGTTCGTCTGGGAGCCCCAGATCAACCTGATCGCCTTCGCCATCTCCGCCGTCATCGGCGTGATCTTCGGCTATTTCCCGGCGCGCCGGGCGGCGGCGCTCGATCCGATCGAGGCGCTGCGGCACGAGTGAGGGGGGTGATGCTTTCGCCGTTCGCCTGGGCAAACGCGTAGCTTCCGGATCCTTCATCCCGGCGAAAGCACGTACCGATGTCGCTGAGACGGGGATACAGGGCAGGATCGTCAATCTCCACCGACCGGCCGCCCGAGCGCGGCGCGGCGCGGCGGACAATCCCGTGGCGCCGGCGTCCCGTCGGCCACTTTCTTTCCTAAACAGGCTCCCCCGAACCTGCCGTACATCGCGCCCTCAATCTCACCCAGCTTCAGGCCGTCTCCGAGCCCCCCCGCATCAAGGCGCGCGAAGAGATCCGCCAGTTCATGGTCGATCGCCACGGACCGCCCCGCCCTGGTTCCCGCCGCGGCCGGGATAGGCGGGCCGCCGACCGCGCCCTGCCCAAGAGCCCCCTTCGACCGACGGACCCCAGGTCCGGCGGCGATGACTCACGGCGTCAAGGTCTGACGATCGTCCCCGCCGAACGGGAACGGGGGGAAACGAGACGCGTTTCCACCCAGTCACCGCACTTCAGGAACCCGCAGCTCGGACCTCCAACGGGTCGCCCTGAAGCGAGCCCGATTGGAGCGATCATGAGCGTCGAGAGCACATGCCCCACGGGCGGCAAGGCGGGCGGCGACGCCGGTCCGTCGGCCATGACCAACGCCCTGTGGTGGCCGAACCAGCTGGACCTGTCGATCCTCAGCCAAAACAGCCCCGCCGCCAATCCGATGGGCGCGGCCTTCGACTACGCCGCGGCGTTCGAGAGCCTCGATCTGATGGCGGTCAAGGCCGACCTGTTCGCGCTGATGACCGACTCCCAGGCCTGGTGGCCGGCCGACTATGGCCACTATGGCCCCCTGTTCATCCGCATGGCCTGGCACAGTGCCGGAACCTATCGCATCGCCGACGGCCGCGGCGGCGCGGGCGCCGGGGCGCAACGCTTCGCGCCGCTCAACAGCTGGCCGGACAACGTCAATCTCGACCGGGCCCGCCGGCTGGTCTGGCCGATCAAGCAGAAGTACGGCCGCAAGCTGTCCTGGGCCGATCTGCTGGTGCTGACCGGCAACTGCGCGCTGGAATCGATGGGCTTCCAGACGGTCGGTTTCGCCGGCGGACGCGTCGATGTGTGGGAGCCGCAGAACGACATCATCTGGGGCCCCGAGCGCGAATGGCTGGGCGACGCGCGCTACAGCGGCGACCGCGAGCTCGCGGGGCCTCTGGCCGCCGTGCAGATGGGGCTGATCTACGTCAACCCGGAGGGGCCGAACGGCAATCCCAACCCCCTGGCGTCGGCCCGCGACATCCGCGAGACCTTCGCCCGCATGGCGATGAACGACGAGGAGACGGTGACCTTGATCGTCGGCGGCCACACCTTCGGCAAGTCCCACGGCGCCGCCGATCCGTCGCGCTTCGTCGGCCCGGCGCCCGAGGGCGCCCCGATCGAGCGGCAGGGCCTGGGCTGGAAGAACAGCTTCGGCGACGGCGCCGCCGACAACGCCATCACCAGCGGCCTCGAGGGCGCCTGGACCCCGGCGCCGACCCGGTGGGACACCGGCTATCTCGACACCCTGTTCGGCCATGAATGGGTGCTGACCAAGAGCCCGGCCGGCGCCCACCAATGGACCCCGGCGGATCCAGCGGCGTCCAACGCCGTTCCCGACGCCCACGACCCGGCGCGCCGTCACGCCCCGACCATGCTGACCATCGACCTCGCCTTGCGGACGGACCCGATCTATCTGCCGATCGCACGGCGGTTCCACCAGAACCCCGACCAGCTGGCCACCGCCTTCGCCGAGGCCTGGTACAAGCTGACCCACCGCGACATGGGCCCCTACACCCGCCTGCTCGGCCCGGAGGTCCCGGCCGAGCCGAGGCTTTGGCAGGACCCTATCCCGACGCCCGGATACAAGGCGATCGACGAGGCAGATATCGCGGCCCTCAAGGCGGAGGTTCTCGGCAGCGGCCTGTCGATCTCGCGGCTCGTGGCCACGGCCTGGGCCTCGGCCTCGACCTTCCGCGGTTCGGACAAGCGCGGCGGCGCCAACGGCGCCCGCATCCGCCTGACGCCGGCCAGGGACTGGCCGGTCAACGAGCCGGCCGACCTGGCCGTCGCCCTGGCCAGGCTGGAAGGGATCAAGACGGCGTTCAACGCCGCCACGGCCGACGGCAAACAGGTGTCGCTCGCCGATCTGATCGTGCTGGGCGGCTGCGCGGCGGTCGAAGAGGCGGCGCGCCGGGGCGGCCATCACGTCCGCGTCCCCTTCGCGCCCGGCCGCGGCGACGCCTCACAGGCGCAGACCGACGCCCACCCCTACGCCGTGCTCGAACCCAAGGTCGACGCCTTCCGCAATTTCACGAGCGGCGTGCAGACCCGTTCGGCCGAGGCGATGCTGGTCGACCGGGCGCAGCTGCTGACCCTGACCGCGCCGGAGATGACGGTGCTGATCGGCGGGCTGCGGGTGCTGGGCGCCAATGTCGGCGGCTCCAAACTCGGGGTGTTCACCGACCGGCCGGAGACCCTGAGCAACGACTTTTTCGTCAACCTGCTGAAGGGCGCCCCGGGCCTGTCGTGGGAGGCCACTCCCGACGCGGAGGGGGAGTTCATCGCGAGCGATCGGAGGGGCGGCGAGCCGCTGTGGACGGGAACCCGCGTCGACCTGATATTCGGCTCGAATTCCCAACTCCGCGCCCTGGCGGAGGTCTACGCCGCCGACGACGCCGAGCCGGCCTTCGTCGACGCCTTCGTGGCGGCGTGGAGCAAGGTGATGGATCTCGATCGGTTCGACCTGGCCTGAATGCGGCGGAGACTTCCAGACGCGGAGCCCGTTCCTTGGCCAAAACACGCTCCGAAACCGTGACTTGGATGGTCGACTCGAAAGGTTGGATCCGAATTCAGTCATCATACCGACAACTAGCAATTCCCGCTTGCCGATTAAAACATTTCATGTCACCGTCGAAACTTCCGATGCTGTAAAAATGGCACGGACGGTGATTGGCGAGGCAATGCTAGCGAAGGGAGCGACGGCATGTTTACGGCCTGTTACATTTGGCGTGCGCGATTGCTTGGCCTGGGGGCGGCCTGTGTGGCGATGTTTATGGCTCTGGCCACCCCGCCGGCCGTGGCGCAGTCACCCCAGAAGCCGTCCGAGGTTTCGATTTCCGCCGAGCAGCTGAACATGCGGACCAAGCTGGGGGTTTGGCACAACAGCCTGCTCTACGCGCCGCTGCCGCATGAGGGCTGCTTCAAGGCCGAGTATCCGCTCTCCGAACTGAAGGAAGTCCAGTGCGCGACGCCGCCGAACTTCCCCATGCCGCCCAAACACGGGCCGTTTCCGGACACGGTCGGCAACGGTTATGACTATTCCGCGCAGGTGTCCGGGACTCTGACCTCGGTCGTTGGATCCTTCGACTCCGTGACCACGACCGGCGAGACCGGGTTTAATTATCTGTCGCCATCCACCGAGGTAGCGGACTCCTATTCCTTGCAGTTGAACAGCAATTTCTTCTATTCGACGCCGGCGTGCGCCAGCGCGGCCGTCCCTGCGAATTGTCAGGGCTGGCAGCAATATGTCTATTCGAGCAAATCGGCGGGTCAGGCCTACATTCAGTACTGGTTGATAAACTACAACACCACTTGCCCGTCGGGTTGGAATACATACGGCGGCGACTGCTACCGGAACTCGGCTTCGGCGGTCAACGTCACTCTGATCCCGGCGACGTCGCTGTGGCAAACCAGTCTGACGGGCAGTGTCGCCGCGGGCGGAAATGACCGTTTGGATCTGGCCTCGGGCGGCACGCACTATGTGATGACGAGCCCGGACAACATCTTGACGCTGGCCAGCTACTGGAACACGGCCGAGTTCGTCATCGTCGGCGATTGCTGCCTCTATAGCGCCAACTTCGCCGCGAACACCTCGATCGCGGTGCGGTCGACCACGCACGACGGGTCGAGAAGCGCTCCCACCTGCGTCGTCGCGGGCTTCACGGGCGAGACCAACAATCTGAATCTGGTCTCCACACCGGCCATTGGCACACAGGCGTCACCGACCTTGATCTCAAACCAGACGTCCGCGGCTTCGTCACCCGCCTCCTGCGCGACGGCGTCAGGCGTCGGGGATCTCCACATCTACAGCTTCACCTCGACACCGCAGGCGAACGGTCCGGCCAACCAGCTGCACTATGACTTCCAGGCGGAAGGGGAATTCGTCCTGGCCAAGGCGGATGACGGGTTTGAAGTGCAGACGCGCCAGATCTCCGGCGCGCCAAATTGGCCGCTGGCGACCGTCAGCCAAGCCATCGCCGCCAGGATCGGCAAGTCATCGGCGGTGTTCTCGTGGGCCAACAACAGTCCGCAGGTCCTTGTCAACGGCTCGTCGGTCGCGCTTGCCGATGGGCAGAAAACCATCCTGCCCAATGAGGGCGACGTCAGTCGTCACGGAAACACCTATCTGGTGCGCGACACCAACGGCAACTCTGTCCAGGTCATCATGCAGAGCGCCGCGGCGAGTGGGAATGGCATCGAGCACTACATAGATGTCCATGTTGGACTGGGCCGCTGGCCAACCAACGCGCAAGGACTGCTGTTCAACGCCAAGGATAATGTTCAAGCGGTCGTGGCGCGGGACGGAACCGTCTTCGCGCTGCATGGCGCCGTGCCGCCGGCGAGCGCCGACCTCCCCAATTTCTACAGCAAATATGGCAATAGCTGGCGGGTCTCTGGCCGCCAGTCCCTGTTCGCCTCGGCGGCCTCCCGCCTTCCCGTATTGAGGATTTCCAATCCCCAGAAAGTCTTCACCGCGGGAAATCTGACGAAAGCCGTCTATGCGGCGGCAAGAGCCAATTGTGAAAAGGCCGGCGTCGCGGAAACGGCGCTCAACGACTGCATTCTCGACGTCGGGGTGATCGGCAAGCCGCGAGCGGCTCTGTCGCATCTCCATCCGAATCTGGCGCCCGTGATCGATCGTCGCGTCCTCAAGGCCGACCGTTGACGGTAATTCGGTAGAGAGATCGACCGGGGGAATCGTGGGCTCCCGCCGCCGCCAGGACGGCGGGAGCTTGCCCCTCCAGCCATCGCGAAATTCTCAGTCAGTCGGCGGAAGGCCTCAGTCGCCATCGCCCGTTTCGGCGGCGCTCTCCGGACCGGACACGATCGGCAGGGTGAAGCGGAAATCGGCGCCGCCCCGATCCGAGGGTTCGAACCACATCTGCCCGCCGTGACCCTCGATGATCCGACGGCAGATCGACAGGCCCACCCCCATCCCATCGGTCTTGGACGAGACGAAGGCCGCGAACAGGCCGGCCTCGTCGCCGCCCTCGACGCCCGGGCCGGTGTCGGCGACACTGACCACCGCCATGCCCCCGGCGCCGGGCCTGGCCGAAAGGATCAGACGGCGCGCGGTCTTCTGGGCGCGCATCGCCTCAAGCGAATTTCGGATCAGATTGACCATCACCTGCTGGATCTGAACCCGGTCGGCCAGGACGGTGGCGGCGCGCGGATCGATGCGTTTCTCGACGGTGACGCCGCTCGCGGCCGGGTTTGGCAGGGCCAGCGCCAGGGAATCGTCGACGAGGGCGGCCAGATTCTCACGCTGCATGTCGGCCTCGCCACGGGCGATGAACTCGCGCAACCGGCGCACGATCTCGCCGGCGCGGACCGCTTGAGACTCGGCGTGACGGGCCGCGCGCAGCATTCGCGCCCGCGACCCATCCGGGTCCGGCTCCTTGGCATTGTTCAGCATCAGCTCGATCGCCCCGACGGTCGTTCCGATCGCTGTCAAGGGCTGGTTGAGCTCATGGGCCAGGGCGGCGGCCATCTCGCCCATGGCGCTGAGGCGCGAGGTGTGGGCCAGCTCGGCCTGGAGGTCGAGGAGCCGCTTGCCCCGCGCCTCCACCTCGGCCCGATCGCGGACCTTGTCTGTGACGTCCATGTAGATGCCAACCAGACGCTCAAGCACGCCACCCTCATCATAGAAATAGCGGGTCGTGCTCTGCAGAAACCGTTGCTGGCCGTCGGGCCAGAGAATGCCGATCTCGAATTCCCGCTGCGGCTTTCGGCTCTGAACGTCCTCCACGGCCATCTGAGCCAGCTGGGCGGCGTCGACCCGGTTCATCATCCGTGTCAGGTCCCGCATTCCGGGACGCCGGGGACCGTGGTCGAGGCCCAGCAGTTGCTCCATCCGGGGCGAGAAGGTCGTCACGCCGCTGGCCGTGTCATAGTCGACGATGCCCAGGTCATAGGCCGCCACGGCCTGCCCCAGCCGTTCGGTGGTCTCCTGCAACGCCGAATTGGCGACCTTCAGCGCGGTGATGTCGGTGAGGGTCTCGACCAGCTTCGAGCCGGAATCGCCGGGATTACCCTCGACGACGATGTTGGAAGCCACCCACAGCGTCTTGCCGTCCTTGGTGACCTGGCGAAGCTCGCCCATCCACTCGCCCAGGCGCCAGAGCGTCGCCTCGGCGACCTCGAACGGCTCGGGGAATCGGGTCTGAACCAGATCGCGCATGCGGCGTCCGACCGCCTCTTCCGCCGAAAAGCCGTAGAGCGCCTCGCAGCCACGCGGCCAGTATTCGATCAGGCCTCCATGGGTGTGGACGACCACCGGCGAGCGCTGGAGCACATGCGCCAGGGTCTCGCGGCCGGTCCGCTCGCGCCAGACGCCCCGCAGCGTCGGCAGGATGACGAAACCGAGAACGATCGAGCTGATCTCGACGTTCACCAGCGGCGCCACCTCGGCCGAGATCAGCCCGCGCAGGACGGCGACATCCATGGCCAGGGCGGTCACCAGGGGGATCAGCATGATCGGCAGCAGGAACCGCGCCAGGCTGACGGTCCGGTCGACCGGCGTCAAGGTGGCAAGCCAGCGGCGGTCGCCCGAGCCGACAAGGACCGCGTCAAGCCCGACCAGAACGCCCACCGCCAGCTGCAGGGCCAGGCCGTTGGCGGTGAAGAGCTTGTCGAAACGATCGCCCAGGACCAGCCAAGCCAGTTGCCACATGGCGCCGTACCAGATGGTGAACCGCAACTGTGTCAGCGCCACCAACATCAGCCGCCAGTTGGGGCGCGTCGCGAGCGGCAGGCTCAGGCCGGAGACCAACAGCAGACCGCTCATCAGCCAGCGATCCCAGCCGAAGGCCGGGGACCGGGGGGTCGGCTGGACCACCATCAGGACGATCGACAGCGCGCCCACGACCGCGAGGACGGCGCTCAGCAGCCAGGTCATCCGCGTCTGGCGCCACACGGCCGCCGCGAGCGCGATGGCGGCCATCAGGGTCCCGAACAGATAGACCGTCTGCTGGGACAGCGGCCCGCCGGAGGGTCCGGAAACCCAGTAGACGGCGGCGAACAGCACCACTGCGGCGACGAGCATGGCCAAGGTGAAGATGGCCTGAGTGCGGCCCCGCGGCGTTGTGTTCAAGGGCGTCATCTCATCCCCGTGATTGTCGAGCCCGGCGATGCGGTCCTGGTTTCGCGGACGCCGTCCTGGGTCAAGATGCCGGTCCCTCCGAGTGCTCTTAACAGGGCGTCGTGTGACTCAGTGTGACATCTGCCGACAGGATAGAAAGGGGTTGGCGAGGTTTCTCGCGCCCGTGGCCACAGCCGGAGGGCGACGCCCGGATTTCACCTCGGACATTGGCGTTCGATAAAACCCGATCATAGTCGGGCTCGACCTTGTCCGGCCAACTCCAGGTAGACCCATGATCCGTCGTCGTCCTCCCCTCGCCTTATTGGCCGTCCTCGTCGCGGGAATTCTCGGTGCGGGGGGCGTCGGCGCGCAGACGACGGCTTTGCCCGCGGCGGCAAGCCGGCCGATCCCGGCCGCGGTGATCGGCAAGCTGCTGGAACAGGTGGCGGCCAAGGGCCGCGACAGCACACTGCCCACCGCGATCGCCTCGGCCCTTGGCCTGCCCGGCGCGGAGCCCTGGACGAACCGGCAGTTCGCGGTGCGCTCGTCGGCGACCGGCGCGATTCACGCCATCGCCGCCGGCGTGCGACCCGATTCCGATCTGGTGCTGTCGAACCGGGGCGACGCGGCCATCACCATCTTCCGGATCCGCCGCGATGGCGCGCTGGTCAGCGCGGTCTATTTCTTTCCCCTGACCCAGACGAACGCCGTCCTCCCGCCGACCGAGGCCGCGCACGACTTCGATGAGGAACGGCTGTTCTGGATCCGGGCGATCGACACGATCGGCGCCGACGACTGAACGGAAAGGCGGCGCAGGGCGCTCTACGGTCCCGTGTTGGAGGGCGGCGCCCGGTAGTCGGACTGCTGCGGCTTCAGGGAAAAGAAGTCCGGCTCGCGCGTGAAGTGGTAGGCCGCCGTCTCCAGGGCCTTCTTCACCGCCTCCAGGATCAGGTAGTCGGGGCCGAACGGACGCACGGTCCCCTGCATGCGGATCAGCGTCTCGCGGAACGGCTTGAGGCCGGCGAAGGCCTCATGCGGATTGGCGACGCCGGTGTAGCGGACGGGGACCATGGGCAGCCTGTGGTGGCGGGATCGACGGCCCGCATCCTTGCCCGATCACCGCGGCGACGACAATGTTCTATTTTCGTTCTCGTCAAATCCGACGGCGGCGTTGCGAGCGATCGGCCTTGGCGCTATGGATGGGGCCTAAGGGAAGAGCGAGCCTGATGGATTGCCGGTCGCACATCACCGGGATGCCCACCGCGTCGGAAACGACGTGGGCCGCCGCCATGCTCAAAACCTCCATGATGATTATCACCATTCCGCGAGGAACGGGGCGATTACGCCTGGCCTGACAGCCAGCCGACGGATCCAAGGATCTGGAACCCCGCTCCCTCCCGGAAGCGGGGTTTTTTGATGCCTGGGCCGCCGGTTTTTTCACCGAAAAACCAAGGACCCGACCGATGACCTCCCCTCGATCCCATGCCCCCGACAGGCCGCCGCAGCGGCTGGACGACGCCTTCGACCGCGACGCCGTCCATGTGATGACCTTCACCGCCGCCGACGCCGCCGCGGCGCTCGCCGCCGTGCGGGACGAACTGGCCGAGGCCGGCGCGGACCTGTCGGGCCTTTCGCTGCATTCCCTAGACGCGAAGGTCGAGGGCACGCTGCGGCTGACCAACCTTACCTGCGCCAAGGCGCGAGACTGCTCCGATCGGCTGGCGTCGCGGCCGGGCGTGTTCGGGGCGCGGGTCGAGCATCACCTGTACCGGTCGTGATTTCGGCGCGCCGGCCTCAGGCGATCACGGACCGCGTGGCGCCCAAGCCGCGAAGGCGCCGCCGGACCCCGCCGCCGACAAGGCCGAATCCAACTAACATCATCGACCAAGTCGCCGGCTCGGGGACACCCGGCGGTCCAGCGAAGCCGCCCGGCGGGGTGTTGATCTGGTCGGTCGAGTATTCCACTGCAATATGGCCCGCGCCGACATTTGTTGTGCCGTACCAGCCGAAATCCGTTTGAGCCAGACCGTCGAAATAGGACGTGCCCCCCTGGCCGCCCAATCCGTTCACTTCCTTGCTGAAGATGTCGATCACGCCGACGCCGACGCGGTCGTCGTGGACGATATCGGTCAGGTAAAAGGCGGCGATCTCCGAGCCGCCGTCTCCGCCGGAATAGCCGCCGCCACCGCCGCCGCCGCCACTCGCGTCGCCGCCGCCGCCGCCGCCAAACCCGCCCGTGCCCGCGAGTTGGCCGATCGACGCGCCGCCATTGAGAATGTCGAGCCCTCCGCCGCCCCCTTCTCCGCCACCGTGAGCGGAGCTGCCACCCTGGGTATAAAATCCCGTGCCGCCGCCGCCGCCGCCGCCGGTGCTCAGGCCCTCCGTATAGTTGGCGCCCGCCGCGCCGCCAAAGCCGGCGCCCGCGCTCGAACTCCCGTCAGAGGCGTTCCCTCCGACGCCCGTCGTTCGGAAATAGCTGTGGAGGTCGATCTCCCTCTGCGTGCCCTCGGCGATCGTCATGCCGCCCGCCCCGCCGCCGCCGCCGGCCACCAGAAGCAGGTCGAAACGGTTGTCACGAACCCAGCTCGCCCCGCCTCCGCCCGCGCCGTAATGGAACGCGGGGGCGGCTTGGACACCCTGGGCAGTTGGCAGAGCGCCGCCAGCATAGCCATAGGTTCCCTGGCCGCCGACATCCAATTCGAGTAGATCGCCGGAGTTGAGCCGGAAGGTTCCGCCAATCGCGGCGCCATATCCGCCTGCATTGCCGCCTGCATTGCCGCCCTGTGCGCCCCACGCCAGGATTTGGTAGACGCCAGTGAACGGCGCGGTAAAGAATTGGCGCGCGCCGGTGTAGTCAAAATCCATGACCGTGAACGACGCCGACGCCGGGCTCGCCGCCAAAACCGCACCCACCGCCGACATTGCAAACACTATCCGCCAGTTCATTTCACCGCGCCCCCAAACAATACCCCGCCCCGCTGACGGTGTTTCCAGTTCAAAATAGACATGCAGACGACAGCAAACAGTTGCAGCGGCGAACATGAGGTTGCAGGAGCGTGCCGACGGGGTTGCACGCGCCGCCGGAAATCGACCACCCGCGATCGGGAAATAGGCCCTCGAGGAGGGTTGCACGGAACGGAATTCCAGGTACCCCTTTTCTGGCGAAGGGGGGCCGCGCATGACCGACGATGACTTCGCCGCGAAGCTACGACTGCTGCTGAAGACCTTGACGATCTCCAACGGCCGCTTGGCCGCGGACCTGGCGGTGGACAAATCCCTTGTCGGCCGCTGGG
>CAIQDO010000472.1 GCA_903870555.1 uncultured Caulobacteraceae bacterium | reverse complement strand
TGGCGAGGGCCTTTTCGCGCGCGTTGCGCGCATGACATCCGTCAACCCCTTCGCCGCAACCAGAGGGGTCGGACAGGCCTCCGGGCGTCCCTTGGCGTCCCTGGCGTGTTGGCGTTGAAAAACAGCCTTTCCGTTGCGCGCTCCCGCCAAGCGGCCCTACCCCTCGGACTTGAGGTTCTCATAGTACGGGATGACCACGTCCTTGCTGTCGTCGGCGGACTTGCCAAGCATCGACAACGTCACCGGGTGGATGATGTCGGCGTCGGTCATGATCTCCACCAGGGCCGGGCGGCCGCTGGCCAGGGCGCGGCGCATCGCCGGCTCGATCTCTTGATAGGCGGTCACCCGCTCGCCGTGGCAGCCGAAGGCGCTGGCGATGTCGGCGTAGCGCGTGCCGGGAATCCGGGTGATGACGTTGTAGTTCTGGCCATACATGATCTGCTGGCCGTGGATCGACATGCCCCACACCTGGTTGTTGATCACCACCGTCACCACCGGCAGATTGCGCCGGGCCAGGGTGTCGAGCTCCTGGATGTGGAAGCCCATCGCCCCGTCGCCGGTGACATGGATCACCCGCCGCTCCGGATGGGCCACCTGGGCGCCGATGGCGAAGCCCAGCCCTATGCCCAGACAGCCGAGATAGCCGTGGGTCAGCATCCGCCCCGGACCGCTGACCCTGGCGCAGCCCCCCATCCAGGAGGCGGCCTCGCCCCCGTCCAGGGACCAGATCGCCTCGGGACCGACCACCCGGGCCACCGCCTCGGCGGCGTGATGGGGATGGATGCCTTCCGGGGTCTCCGTGTCGGGATAGGCACGGGAGAACAGGGTCTTGGCCGCCGTGGCCCGCGCCGCCCAGGCGCTGAAGTCGCCCAGGCCCCCACCCAGGCCCTCCTGTACGGCCGCCGCCAGCACCGCGTCGAGCGCCTCGGCGCAGCCGCTGGCCAGGGACAGGTCGACGTCGCGCAGCCGGCCGATCTCGCCTGCGTCGGAATTGATCTGAACGACCCGCGCCCCTTCGGGCAGGATGGCGCCGGACCGGCCGCCCAGATGCAGGCCCATCCGCGCGCCCAGCAGGATCACCAGATCGGGCCGCTCGACGCCGATCATCGGCAGGATGGCGAGATTGCCGGCCGAACCGCCGTCCAGCGGCGAGTCGAGGCCCAGCAGGCCCATGGCCTGGGCCTTGGCGAACACCGGAATGTTCGCCGCGCCGGCGAACCGCTTCAGGGCCTCGCCGACCCGCAACGAGGCGGCCTCCATGCCGGCGATGATCACCGGACGCCGGGACTCGCGGATCAGGGCCGCCAGCCGGGCCGCCTCGCTCTGTGAGGGCGCCGGGTGGGGGTAGGGGCCCAGCCCCGTCGGTGCCGTGGCCTGGCCGGCGCGGACGGAGCCGTGCAGCACGTCGATGGGAATCTCCAGGGCCACCGGCCCGCGACGGCCGGTCAGGGCCTTGCGCACGGCCATGGCGGCCAGATCGGCGATGCGTTCGGTGACCGGGATGCTCAGGGCCCATTTGGTCAGGGGGCGGGCGGCGGCGATCTGGTCGATGCCGCCCTGCAGCGGATTGGTCTCGATCTCGCGCAGCGGCGCGGCGCCGATGATGAACAGCACCGGCGAATTGTCGAGGAAGGCGTTGGCCATGGCCGTCAGGGCGTTGGTGAAGCCGGGCCCGGCGGTGATGGCGCACACGCCG
>CAIQDO010000471.1 GCA_903870555.1 uncultured Caulobacteraceae bacterium | reverse complement strand
GCGAAGCCCGCGGGCGGCTGGGATACGGCCAAATCCCTGAGCGCGCCCGGCTCGCCCCGCGCCTTCACCGAGGCGCGGGTCCACGACCTCTACGCCGCGCCGGACTGGTTTCCCGACAGGCATCCGCCCGCGCCGCGAATCGTCCTGACCGGGCGGGCCGGCCAGGTGATGGCCTGTGGCTACTGCCATCTGCCGGACGGCTCCGGCCGGCCGGAGAACGCCGCCGTGAGCGGATTGCCCGCCGACGACATCCGCCGCGAAGTCGCGGCGCTCCGCTCAGGCCAGAGGACGAGCGCCTCGCCCGGCTGGACGCCGACCGACCTGATGGCCCAGGTCGCAGGCGCAGGGGTTCCTGCTGCGGGCGATCCCCGGCCCGGGCGAACCGCTGGGGCGGAGACTGGTCGAGGGCCCGGCGGATTTCGAGCGGTTCGAGCGGCGCGATCCGACACTCGTCTATACGACCTATGCGCCGCGCGGGGCGCTCGCGCGGGGCCGGAGCCTGGCCCGATCCGGCGGCGCGGGCCGGACCACCGCTTGCGCCACCTGTCACGGCGAGGGTTTGAAGGGCGCCGCGGGCGCTGTCGGACCGCCTCTAACGGGCCGCTCGCCGAGCTACCTGTTCCGCCAGCTGTTCGGCTTCAGGACCGGCGCGCGCGGCGGCGCGGCCGCCCAGCCGATGCGCCAGGTCGTCGCCAAGCTTTGCCAGGACGACATGATCGCGCTCGCCGCCTATGTGGGATCGCTGGAGCCGTGAGGGGCTCGACTTGCGTCGCGACGGACGATGACGGGCGGTCTTGTTGGGCCGACGCAAGGCAACCCGCGCTTTGGTGTGGAACGCCCGAAAGCCCTGCGCTATGCGGGACGGACGGCGGGCGACAAGACCCGTGAGTGATCGGCGTCAACTCGGGCAAGGAAACACAACGGCATGTTCGCTTGGAACTTCGGCGATATCCTGGATGGCGTCTCGGCGGTAATCCCGCCCGACGCGCCGGCTTTGATCCACGGCGATCGGGTGATCCGCTGGGGCGAGGCGACCGTGCGGTCGAACAACCTGGCGCGGGGCCTGATGGCGCGGGGCGCGGTCCCCGGCGACAAGGTCGCCTTCTATATGCACAACCGGCCGGAATATACCGAGACCCTGGCGGCCTGCTTCAAGGCGCGGCTGGTCCACGTCAACGTCAACTACCGCTACACGCCGGACGAAGTGTTCTACATCTTCGACAATTCCGACGCCCAGACGGTGGTCTATGGCGAGGAATTCCGGGCCAACATCGAGGCTATCCGGGGGCAGCTGACGACGGTGAAGACCTTCATCGAGGTCGGCCCCGGCTGCGACTTCGCCGAGAGCTTCGAGACCCTGTGCGCCGAGGGCGACGGCTCGCCGCTGAAAATCGAGCGTAGCCCCGACGACCTGTTCTTCATCTACACCGGCGGCACCACCGGCATGCCCAAGGGCGTGATGTGGACCCATGACGACATGCGCCAGATCACGCTCCAGGCCGCCCGGGCGATGGGGCCGATTCCCGAGACCCTCGACGAGCTGGTGGCCGCGACGCGGGTGATGGGCCCCGGCGCCGCCAGTTGCATCGCCCCGCCGCTGATGCACGGCACGGGCCTGCTGACGGCGATGGCGGGATTGCTCGGCGGTGGCGCGGTGATCACCCTGCCCTCCCTGCATTTCTCGGCCGAGGAGATGCTGGACGCCATCGACCGGTGGAAACCGGCCAATGTCACCATCGTCGGCGACCCCTTCGCGCGGCCGCTGGCCGAGGCGCTTGACCGCGAACCCGGCCGCTGGGACGTCTCCAGCGTGCTGCGGATCACCTCGTCCGGCGTGATGTGGAGCCTGGAGGTCAAGCGCGCGCTGCTTCGCCACATGCCCCAGGCGATGCTGGCCGACGCCTTCTCCTCCTCCGAGGCCCTGGGCCTGGGAACCTCGATCATGACCGCGGCCGGCGAGGTGCAGACCGCCAAGTTCGCCCTCGGCGACCGGGCGCGGGTGTTCGACGAGAACGATCAGCCGGTGCTGCCGGGTTCCGGCGTGCGCGGCCTGGTGGCCGTCGGCCAGCCCAACCCGGTCGGCTACTACAAGGACCCGGAAAAGACCGCCCGCACCTTCCGGATCATCAACGGCGAGCGCTATTCGGTGCCGGGCGACTGGTGCCTTGTGGAGGCCGACGGCACCCTGACCCTTCTCGGCCGCGGCAACGCCTGCATCAACACCGCCGGCGAGAAGGTGTTTCCCGAGGAGGTCGAGGAGGCGCTGAAGACCCATCCGGACGTCGAGGACGCCCTGGTGGTCGGCCTGCCGGACCCGAAGTGGGGTCAGTCGGTGACCGGCGTGGTGCGCCTCTATCCGGGCAAGACGCTCGACGAGCAGGCCCTGGTGGCCCACGTGCGG
>CAIQDO010000470.1 GCA_903870555.1 uncultured Caulobacteraceae bacterium | reverse complement strand
CGGCGACACCTTCGCCGTGCGCGCGGCGGTGCAGCAGGAGCGGCACGACGGCTGGGCGAACGCCACCGGCGTGCCGGGGACCAACGGCAAATATGGGATGGGCGACGAGGACAGCTGGAACGCCCGTATCGACGCCCTGTGGAAGCCCATCGAGCCCCTGACCCTCGAGCTGTGGGCCGAGCACTACGCCAACGACACCAATGGCGACGCCTACAAGAACCTGCTCGATCCCAATCCCAATCCGCGCCAACTGACGCAGGACTATGCGACCAAGATGAATCAGCGCTCCGACAACATCGCGCTGAACGTGGCCTATGACCTCGGCTTCGCCACCGCCAAGGTCATCGGCAGCTGGCAGCAGGGCAAGCTCAACAGCATCGAGAACCTCGACAAGCTGGACTACGCCACCGCCGTGCCGATCCTGGGCGTGCACGACATCGACGTGGCCAACAACCGCGCCGGCCACAGCTACACCGCCGAGGTCGACCTGGTGTCGAAGCCAGGCAAGACATTGGACTGGATCGTCGGCGCCTTCTACATCTACCAGAGATACAATGAGGCGGTGGAGGAGTACCAATATAACAACAGCGCGGCAAATCAGGCGGCGTACAAGGCCGGCCAATTCAACTTCTACGCGCCGTTCGGCCTGCCGCTGAACCTGAGCCCGACCAATCCCTATTACGCCGAGACGGCCAATTTCAACGGACCGGTGGCGTTCGAGACCCGCGACACCCAGAAGCTGGAGTCGGGCTCGGTCTACGCCCAGGGCGTCTATCACATTCTCGACCGGCTGCGTGTCACCCTTGGCGGCCGCTATACGGTCGACAACCAGATCGGCGTGATCCAGGACTATTTCGGCCTGCTCGACCGCAACAACGGCGTGCCTTTCGCCACCCAGAAGGCCAAGTTCCACCGGCTGACCGGCCGCGCCGAGGTGGAGTACGACATCACCCCGGCCAATACCGTCTATGTGATGGTGTCCAACGGCATCAAGCCGGGCGGCGCCAACCTCAATCCCGAGGCGGTGGCCATTCCCCTGGTGTTCGCCCCCGAGCGTGTCGACGCCCTGGAGATCGGTTCCAAGAACGAGTTCTTCAACAAGCAGCTGCGGGTCAATGTCTCGGCCTTCTACAACAAGGTCCACCAGTTCCAGGTCGACAGCGAAGACCCGCTCCCCTTCCAGGGCGGCCTGACCAACATCCGCGAGGCCCATGTCGACGGGGTGGAGGCCGAGGCCACCGCCCTGCTGCCCTTCAACCTGCGGCTCGACGGCAACATCACGGTGCAGGAGAGCAAGGTCGACAGCCACCAGCAGCTGTTCGACCCGGCGGTGGCGGAACAGATCGACATCGCCAACGGCGGCCCGTTCAACGGCAATGACGTGTCGCAGCGTTTCGCCGCCTTCTACGCGTCGAAGAACGACGTCTTTGGCCACGCCCTGCCGAAGGTCCCGCCCTTCACCGGCAACATCGCCCTGCAGCACAGCCTCTATTTCGGGGGCGGCGGCAAGCTGACCTCCGGCATCCACCTGATCTACCGCGACCCCTACTTCTTCCGGATCTACAACAGCCCGTCGACCGACCGGGTGCCGTCGCAGACCCAGGTCGACCTCAATTTCACCTACACGGCGCCCAGCAAGCGCTGGCACGCCGATCTGCTGGTGGTCAATCTCGCCAACAGCAACTCGGTCAGCTCGCGCTACACCGACAACTTCGGCACCTTCATCACCGCCAACTACTATATCCCTCCGCGCCAGATCATCGGCCGGATCGGCGTCGTCTTCTGAGGCGGCTCAACTGTTGAGCAGCCGGGTCGCCAGGGCGTTGTGCCTGGCGACCAGGGCGCGCTGGTCGACGGTGGTCAGGCGGCCCTGGCGCACCACGACGGCGCCATTGACGAGGGTGTAGGCGGCGCGCATCGGGCCGCAGAACATCAGGGCGGCGACCGGATCGTGCAGGGCGCCGGCGAAGGCCAGATCGTTCAGGTCGAAGACGGCCAGATCGGCGGCCATCCCCGGCGCCAGGGCGCCGATGTCGTCGCGGCCCAGCACCTTGGCGCCGCCCAGCGTGCCCAGTTCGAGGGTCTGGCGCGCGGTCAGGGCGCCGGGGCCGGAGCGCACGCGCTGGAGCAGCATGGCCTGGCGCAATTCGGCGAGCAGATCGCCGCTGTCGTTGGACGCCGAGCCGTCGACGCCGACGCCCACCGAAACGCCCGCCGCCAGCATGCGCACGATCGGGGCGATCCCCGACCCCAGGCGCATGTTCGAGCAGGGGCAGTGGGCGACGCCGGTGCGGCTGTGGCCGAACCGGGCGATCCCGTCCTCATCGAGCTCGACGCAGTGGGCGTGCCAGACGTCGGGCCCCAGCCAGCCGAGATCCTCGGCATAGCGGGCCGGCGTGCGGCCGAATCGCTCCAGGCTGTAGGCGACGTCGTCGGCGTTCTCGGCCAGGTGCGTGTGCAGGCCGACGCCGCGCGCGCGCGCCAGGACGGCGCTGTCGCGCATCAGCTCGCGGCTGACCGAGAACGGCGAACAGGGCGCCAGGACGATCCGCAGCATCGATCGGGGGGCGGGGTCGTGGAAGGTGTCGATCAGCCGCTCGCTGTCGCGCAGGATGTCGGCCTCGCGCTCGACCAGGGAGTCCGGGGGCAGGCCGCCCTCGCTCTCGCCGATGCTCATCGACCCGCGGGCCGCGTGGAAGCGCAGGCCGATCTCGCGCGCGCCCTCGATGCTGTCGTCCAGCCGCGCGCCATTGGGGAACAGATAGAGGTGGTCGGAAGAGGTGGTGCAGCCGCTCAGCAGCAGCTCGGCCATGGCGGTCTGGGTGGAGACGCGGACCATCTCCGGCGTCAGCCGCGCCCAGATCGGATAGAGCGTCTTCAGCCAGCCGAACAGGCTGGCGTCCTGGGCGGCGGGGACCGCCCGGGTCAGGCTCTGGAACATGTGGTGGTGGGTGTTGACCAGGCCGGGAATGACCAGATGGCCGGCCAGGTCGATCACCTCGTCGACCTGCTCCGGTGGCGAGGCGTCCGGGCCGATGGCGGCGATCTGGTCGCCCAGGATATGGATCGAGGCGCCGCGAAGCTCGCGGCGGCCCGGGTCCATGGTCACGACCAGGTCGGCGTTCTTCAGGAACAGGGATCGGCTCATGGGCGTTCGACTTAGGGTGGAACGTCGGTTCCGGTAAGGCGCCGGCGTCAAGACGCGGCCCGCGGTCTTGAAGGTTTGCCGCCTGGAGGCAATCACCGCATCATGGCGCCCGGCGCGCGCGCACATTCCTGTCGAGGGACTTCAATGACGGTTCGGTCTTCCCTGTTTCGCCTTGGCCTCGCGGTCGCGGCCGGTCTGAGCCTCGCCCCGCCGCGGGCCTTCGCCGAAACGCCGGTGACGCCCGTGACGCCGATGACGCCCGACGTGGTGGCGAAATATGAGGCGGTCCGGCCGGAGGCGGACTTCGTCAAGCGGGTGGCGATGATCCCGATGCGCGACGGGGTGAAGCTCTACACCGTCATCCTGATGAGGAAGGGGACGCGCGACGGGCCGATTCTGCTGTCGCGCACGCCCTACGACGCCAAGGGCTCGACCGAACGCACCCCCAGCCAGGTCCTCACCGAGGTGCTGCCGGCGATGGACCGGGAGTTCGTCCAGGACGGGTACATCCGCGTCTATCAGGACATTCGCGGCCTGCACCACTCGGAGGGCGAGTTCGTGATGACCCGGCCGATCGTCGGGCCGCTGAACGCGACGGGCGTCGACGAGGCCACCGACGCCTATGACACCATCGACTGGCTGGTGAAGAACACTCCGGAGTCCAACGGCAAGGTTGGCGTGGTCGGCTCGTCCTACCTGGGTTTCACCACCCTGATGGCCGAGATTCACCCCCACCCGGCCCTGAAGGCGGCGGCGCCGCAGAGCCCGATGGTCGACACCTGGATCGGCGACGACGATTTCCACAACGGCGCCTTCCGCGTCGGCACGATCGACTATGTGGTTGGCCAGAGCACGGCCAAGGGCGAGGGCGCGCGAATCCCCCACGGGGTCGGCGACGACTACAGCCGCTATCTGGCG
Source organism: uncultured Caulobacteraceae bacterium (assembly GCA_903870555.1). Classification (GTDB taxonomy): domain Bacteria; phylum Pseudomonadota; class Alphaproteobacteria; order Caulobacterales; family Caulobacteraceae; genus Acaudatibacter; species Acaudatibacter boreus. The sequence goes on along the minus strand of CAIQDO010000470.1, from coordinate 2,918 downwards.
GCCGGCTCGGCCGGCGACTTCATGCGTAAATGGGGCGTGGATCAGTATCCGTCGAGCCAGAAGCTGCTGCAAAACCCGGCCTATACGAGCTTCTGGTCGCAGCAGGCGGTCGACAAATGGATGGCGGCCCAGCCGGTGACTGTGCCGACGCTGCTGATCGTCGGCCAGTGGGACCAGGAGGACAGCTATGGCGCCCCGGCGGTCTACCGGGCGATGGCGGCGAACGACACGGGTCACGACAAGGTCCATCTGGCGATCGGCCCGTGGCGCCATTCGGGGGTCAACCACTATGGCTATGGCCTGGGGCCGCTGACCTTCGCCGGCGACACGGCGCTCGAGTTCCGGGTGCGCTGGTTGAAGCCGTTCTTCGATCACTACCTGAAGGACGCCCCTGACCCGCAAATCCCGCCGGTGCTGACCTACGCCACCGGCGTCAACCGCTGGGACGTCTCCAGCCATTGGCCGGCCGGTTCGCCGGTGAAGCTGTATTTGCACGAGGGGTTCAAGGCGTCGTTCGATCCGCCGGGCGCCGCGGACGGCGAGGCCGACAGCTACGTCGCCGACCCCGCCAAGCCCGTGCCGTTCATTCCGCGGCCGGTAACCCTGGGCGATCCGGAGCAATGGAAGCCGTGGCTGACACACGACCAGCGGTTCGTGTCGGATCGCCCCGATGTGCTGTCCTACCAGACCGCGCCCCTGGCCAAGGCGGTCCATGTCATGGGGGCGCCGCGGGTGGAGCTCTATGCGGCCACCACGGGCACGGACTCCGACTGGGTGGTCAAGCTGATCGACGTCTATCCCAATGAGTCGCCCGAGAAGGGGCAGGGCGAGCAGCCAAGCATGGCCGGCTATGAACTGCCGATCGGCATAGAGATCTTCCGCGGCCGCTACGTCCATAGCCTGTCGGATCCCAAGGCCCTGACGCCTGGAAAGGCGGAACTCTACCGTTTCGACCTTCCAAACATCGACCACGTCATCCTGCCCGGGCACCGGCTGATGGTGCAGGTGCAGTCGTCGCTGTTCCCGCTCTACGACCGCAATCCCCAGACCTTCGTCGACAACATCTTCAACGCCAGGGCGGGCGACTACCGCAAGGCGACCCAGAGCGTGTTGCACGACGCCAAGGCCCCGTCGGGGGTGATCCTGCCGGTGGCGGCGGACTAGGCCGCCCGAATGGGCGACCTTTCCGGCCTGCGCGCCGACCGGATCAGCAAGACCTACGGCGGGCGGGCGGTGGTCAAGGACGTCAGCCTGCATCTGAAGCGGGGGGAGGTCGCGGCCTTGCTGGGTCCGAATGGCGCCGGCAAGACCACCTGCTTCTACATGATCACCGGCCTGATCTCGGTGGACGGTGGAACGATCTCGCTCGACGGCCTGGACATCACCGCCATGCCGATGGAGCTGCGCGCCCGCCACGGCCTGGGCTATCTGCCCCAGGAAACCTCGGTGTTCCGGGGCCTCAACGTCGAGCAGAACATCAAGGCCATCGTCGAGCAGCGGGTGGGCGACCGGCGCCGCACCCACGAGATAACCGAGGAGCTTCTGAGGGAGCTGAACCTCGTGTCCTTGCGCGGCGTCGAGGCCGGGACCCTGTCGGGCGGCGAGTTGCGGCGGGTGGAGATCGCCCGGGCCCTGGCCACCGATCCGACCTTCATGTTGCTGGATGAGCCCTTCGCCGGAGTCGATCCGATCGGTGTGGACGGCATGCGCCAGGCGATCCTCTATCTGAAGCGCCGGGGCCTGGGCGTGCTGATCACCGACCACGACGTCCACGCCACACTGGAAATCGTCGACCGGGTGTCGGTGCTGGTGGCCGGCGAGATGCTGTTTGAAGGCGACCCGGGCGCCGTCCTGCACGACCCCGAGGTGCGTCGGCTCTATCTGGGCGAGGGATTCAGGTAGGAGGGGGCGATGGCGCCCGGACCGCCCGGGCGCTAAACCTAGTCCATGCGCACCGACACACCCCAGCCCGTCCGTCTCTCCGACTATCGCCCGCCGGCGTTCCTGATCGACGAGGTCCATCTCGACTTCGCGCTCGAACCGCACGCCACCAGGGTCAAGGCCCGGCTGACGATCCGCCGCAACGGCGATCACGCCGAGCCGCTGCGGCTGAATGGCGAGCGGCTCTCGCCGGTGTCGGTGGCGCTCAACGGGCGGGCGCTCGTCGGCGACGAACGAACGGTCGACGACGAGTGGCTGACCGTTCCCAACGTGCCCGACGCCTTCACTTTGGAGACCGAGGTCCAGATCGATCCGGCGGCCAACACCGCTCTGGAGGGGCTGTATGTCTCCGGCGGCCGCTTCTGCACCCAGTGCGAGGCCGAGGGATTCCGCAAGATCACCTGGTACGCCGATCGACCCGATGTGCTGGCCCGCTTCACCGTCCGCGTCGAGGCGTCGACATCGTTCCAGCGCCTGCTGTCGAACGGCAATCTGGTCGACTCCGGCGACCTGCCGGACGGCCGACACTTCGCGGTGTGGAACGATCCCTTCCCGAAGCCCTGCTATCTTTTCGCCCTGGTGGCAGGCGAGCTCGACGTGCTGGAAGACAGCTTCGTCACCGTCAGCGGGCGCACGGTGGCGCTACGCATCTTCGTCGATCCGGGCATGGCGGCCCGCGCCGCCTACGCCATGGACAGCCTGAAGCGGTCGATGGCGTGGGACGAGAGCGCCTGGGGCCGGGAGTACGACCTCGACCTGTTCATGATCGTCGCCGTGCGCGACTTCAACGCCGGGGCGATGGAGAACAAGGGGCTGAACATCTTCAACTCGTCGCTGCTGCTGGCCGATCCGGAGACCGCCACCGACCTCGACTACGAGCTTATCGAGGGGGTGGTGGAGCACGAATATTTCCACAACTGGACCGGCAACCGGATCACCTGCCGCGACTGGTTCCAGCTGTGCCTGAAGGAGGGCCT
>CAIQDO010000469.1 GCA_903870555.1 uncultured Caulobacteraceae bacterium | reverse complement strand
GGGCTTTCGCGCGGCCTGGATCGAACGGTGGCGCGGTCCCCGGGATTGCGGCTGGCGCCAGGACCGCCAGCGGAAGAGCCAATGGCGCGGACAGCGCCGCCTGGATCTCGCCGGCGATCTGATCGGCGACCGGTCCCATCACCACCTGCAGCACGGTCGGCGAAGGACGAACGACTCCGCGCGCGCCGAGCCCACGGAGCCGCGCCCCATCCGCCCCGGTCTGGTCGCGAACGATCAGCCGCAGGCGGGTGGTGCAGGCGTCGACGCTGACGATGTTGGCCGAACCGCCCAGGGCCTCAAGAAAGGCGGCGCCGCGTCCGCCCGCGGCGATCGGCGACGGCGCTGCATCCGGCTCATCGCCCTCGGCCTCGCGACCGGGGGTCTTCAGGTCGAAGCGGCGGATGGCGAAGCGGAACAGGCCGTAATAGAGGGCGAAGGTCACGGCCCCCACCGGCGCCAGCAGCAGCGGCCGGGTCGCGCGGCCGAAGTTGAGCACATAGTCGAACAGGCCGGCGGAGAAGCCGAAGCCCATCTTCACCCCCAGCAGGTCCATCGCCACCATCGACGCGCCGGTCAGCACCGCGTGCAGAAGGAACAGGGCCGGGGCCAGGAACATGAAGGTGAACTCGATCGGCTCGGTGACGCCGGTCAGGAACGAGGTCAGGGCCAGGGAGACGAACATGCCGCCGACCGCCTTGCGCCGCGCGGGCGGGGCGGCGTGGTACATGGCCAGGCAGGCGGCGGGCAGGCCGAACATCATGATCGGGAAGTAGCCGCTCATGAAGGCGCCGGCGGTCGGGTCGCCGGCGAAGAAGCGGTGCAGATCGCCGGTGGCGCCGTGGTAGTCGCCGACCACGAACCAGACGATATTGTTGAGGATGTGGTGCAGGCCGGTGACGATCAGCAGCCGGTTGAGCAGGCCGAACACGAACAGGCCGACATCGCCCGAGCCGACGATCACCCGGCTCAGGGCGTCGACGCCGCCGCTGATCGACGCGAACGCCAGGCCGAAGGCCGCCGCCAGGGCAAGGCCGGCCAGGCCGCTGATGATCGGCACGAAGCGCCGGCCGCCGAAGAAGGCCAGGTACTCGGGCAGGGCGATGGTCGAGAAGCGGTTGTAGAACAGCCCGCCGATCAGCCCAGACAATATCCCGAGCGGGACGCCGAGCTTGTCGGTGGCGTGGCTTCGCCAGGCGTCGGCGGCGAGATCGTGGGCGGCGGCCGGCAGGCCGGCGAAGGCCTCGGACGGGACGGTCAGCAGGGCCTGGGCCCCCTTCACCGCCACCAGGAAACACACCACCCCGGCCAGGCCCGCCGCCCCGTGGTTCTCGCGGGCGAAGCCGACCGCCACGCCGATGGCGAACAGCAGGCCGAGGTTGGAAAAGATCGCGTCCCCCGCCGCCGCCACGAACGGCAGGTTGAGCAGATCGCCCTGCCCCAGCCGCAGCAGCAGCCCGGCCACCGGCAGCACGGCGATCGGCAGCATCAGCGCCCGGGCGAGAGGCTGGAGGAACTCCAGAGGGGACTTCATCGGGCGGCTCCGGAGGCGAAGGCGGCGGCGAGGGATCGGACGTCGGCGGCGCTTGGCTGGGCGAGGGCGCGACGGGCGAGGTCGACACAGTTGGCCAGTGTGATTTGCCTGAGGCGGGCCTTCAGGCCGGCGATGGCGGCCGGCGGAACCGACAGGCTCCGCGCGCCCAGGCCGACCAGGATCGGCGCCGCCAGGGAATCGGCGGCGAGCGCGCCGCAAACGCTGAACGGGCGCCCCGCCCGGGCCGCGCCGTCGGCGGCCTGGGCGATCATCCGCAGCACCGCCGGGTGCAGGGCGTCGAGGCGCGCGGCCAGCAGCGGATCGCCCCGGTCCATCGCCAGGGCGTACTGCGTCAGGTCGTTGGAGCCGATCGACAGGAAATCGGCCTCGACGGCCAGCAGGTCGGTTGTGACGGCGGCCGCCGGGGTCTCGATCATC
>CAIQDO010000468.1 GCA_903870555.1 uncultured Caulobacteraceae bacterium | reverse complement strand
GATGGCGGGGGAGGGGTGCGCCCATCGGGCGAAGTCGAGCATGGGCGCCGAGGGCTCGACGGCCACGACCTCAAGCCCCCGGTCGGCCAGCCAGGCCGCGTCCCGTCCCGTGCCGGCGCCGACGTCGAGCACCAGGGCGCCGGGCGCGGTGGGCAGGAGGTCGATCATCCAGGCGTGGACGTCCTCCGCCGACATCGCCTCGAAGCGGGCGGCGGTTTCCTCGACGTGGCTGTCGTACCAGGTGGGGGGATCGGACATCGGGAGGAGGTTAAGCTCGGCGATGGGGTGAGCGCCAGTGGGCTGGCGCGGAAGCGCCCGACCTTTGGATGCTTGACGCGCCCGGGTGTGCTATCAATCCCGGATGGAACGCGCCGTCGCCCTCGCCACCCTTCGGGCCCATGAGGCCGAGTTTAAGCGGCTGGGCGTGGAACATCTCTATCTGTTCGGCTCGACCGCTCGAGACAGTGCGAGCGCCGACTCGGACGTGGATCTGTTCTTCGATCACCCTGAAGGCTCGCTCGGCCTGTTCGCCCTGATGGCGGTCAAGGAAGCCGCCGGTCGGATCCTCGGGGCGCGCGCCGATGTCACGACGCGTCGTGGCCTCCACCCCATGTTGCGGCCAGAGATCGAAGCCTCCGCGGCCGAAGTCTTCTGACGGATATTGTCGAGGCGATCCCGCCTTACCGGATCAGCCTGACATCCACCCCTTCGATGCGGGCCCAGGCGGTGTCCGCCGTCAGGGCCGCGACGCTGCGCGCCGCCGCGAGGGCGAGGCAGGCGCGGTCGCCGAGGGACAGGCCCTGGGCGCGGGTGGTCCGGCGCAAATCTCCCGAGGCGATCGCCTGATCGGCGTCGAAGGCGACGATCTCGACTCCGGTCGCCTCCAGGGCGGTCGCGGCCGCGGCGGTGGGCAGGCCGCGATCGACGAGTTTGGCGATGACCTCGGCGGCGTTGACGGCCGACAGCCAGGCCCCGGGCAGGACGGCCAGCACCGCCTCGGCGCCGGGCTCGGCGTTCAGCAGGGCGAGAACGGCGGAGCTGTCGAGAACGACCTTACTCACGCGCCGCCTCGGCGCGGCGCTCGGCGATCAGGTCGTCGACCATGCTCACGCCCGGCCTGGCGTAGGCGGCGACCAAGGCCTGGGCGCGGCGGACGGAGGTCTCGATCGGCTCAAGGATGATCGCGCCGTCCTCAAGACGCGCCACCAGCCGGCCGCCATCCTTGAGGCCGAGGGCGGCGCGCATGGCCGCCGGGATGACGACGCGACCGTTGGAGGCCAAGGTCAGGCCGATGGGCTGATTTGTCATATTTGGCCTCGAATGTCAGACTCTCGATATATGACACACGACCGAAGCCGCGCAAATCCCAGGTCCTGTCGCAGCCTTGCCGCGCGCGCCGTGGTGGTTCGAGGTGCGCAACAGGCTGATCGCAAACGAGCGCCGCGGCCGGATCACCGAGGGCGACACGGCGGCCTTCCTGCGCGGGCTGTCGCGCCTGGGCGTCGCCGTCGATCGCTCGCCCGACGAAGGCGCGGTGCTGACACTCGCCCGCCGCCACAGGCTGACGGCTTATGATGCGAGTTATCTGGAGCTGTCGTTGCGAGAGTCGCTGCCGCTGGCAACGCTGGATCGCG
>CAIQDO010000467.1 GCA_903870555.1 uncultured Caulobacteraceae bacterium | reverse complement strand
CGAGAGAATCTGGTGGCTCAGGTCCTGAATCGTCACCTCCGCGATCTCGCGGATGAAGGCGTCGTCTTCGACGACGAGGATCACGGCCATCGGGCCCCTTTCGGACGTGGCGAAGTCAAACTACCGGTCTCCAAAAGCCTCGGCGAGGCTCCGGGCATGAACGAAACACGTCAGCCGCCGTGGGGTTCCCGGGTTCGGGACATCAATCTTCGCGATTTGACCGCCGAGAATCGTGATCCGCTCAAAATCTCGGCTTTTCCAACCCGACCTTTTCACAAGGACCGCGGATCGTCACCCCATCCTTGTCGTTGTGGAAAAAATACTGGCCGCTCAGGCGATCGACATAGGACTCCTTGCCGCCGCCGGTCTCCAGCCTGATCCGATCCTTGTCGGATGAAACGATCGGGTGTTGGCCCTTGACCGTCATCCCCCGGCCGACATCGTCCGAAACCCGGACGGTCTTGGCGCCAAGGTCGATATCCAACCGTCGGCGACCCTCGCGGTGAGCGCCGCCCGCCTTGCTCCAGTGGACGCGGCACATCAGGTTCAGGGTCTCGGCGGCGGCGGCCTGGGCGGTCAGTAGGGCGCAAAGCGAAACAGTCAGGGCGAGGGCGCGATGGCGCATGAACAGGTCTCCGTCGAAGGACGATAGATCGGTGGTCGCGCGCCCTACGGCAAGATGGGGCCGAGAATCTTGCCGGGATTGAGTATCCCGGTGGGGTCGAAGGTCGCCTTCAGCGCGCGCATCGCCGCGATCTCGGCCGGCGAGCGCGACCAGGCCAGGTAGTCCCGCTTGGTCAGGCCGATGCCGTGCTCCGCCGAAACCGAGCCGCCACGCTGACGAAGCGGCGCGTAGACCGCCGCCTCCACCGCGTGGATCTGGTCCGGCGAACGGTCTCCGGCGCTGGCGATCAGATGCAGGTTGCCGTCGCCGAGGTGGCCGAAGACTACCAGCCGCGGCTCGCCGCCCCGTGCCGCCCTAGGCAGGGCGGCCCGCACGTCGGCGACGTAGCCGGGCATGTCGACAACCTTCAGGCTGACGTCGAAGGCCAGGATCGGGCCGTCCCGGCCGGTCTGGCCGACATCGTCGCGCAAGGCCCACAGGGCGCCGCGCTCGGCGTCTGACTTGGCCACCACCGCGTCGACGATATCGCCTGACTCCAGCGCCGCGGCCAGGGCCTGTTCGAAGGCGGCGTCGTCGGCCGCCGGATCCCCGCCCATAGCCTCGGTCAGGACATAGAAGGCGTGGCCGTCAGGCAGGGGGGCCGTTCCCCGAGCGGGCGGGCGGGTAACCAGCTGGTAGTAGTCGGGCCACATCACCTCGAAGGCCGACAACCGCCCCCCCAGGCCGCGTTCCAGCCGGCGCAGCACCCGCGGCAGAGCGTCGAAATCGTCTACCGCCAGGAAGCCGACATTATGACTCAGCGGCCTGGGTCGCAGGCGCAGCACCGCCCGCGTCACCACCCCAAGCGTGCCTTCCGAGCCGACGAACAGCTGCTTGAGGTCGTAGCCGGTGTTGTTCTTGATCAGGGGGTTGAGCGCGCCGATCACGGTCCCGTCGGCCAGCACCGCCTCCAGGCCCAGCACCATCTCGCGCATCATGCCAAAGCGCAGCACCCGGTTGCCGCCGGCGTT
>CAIQDO010000466.1 GCA_903870555.1 uncultured Caulobacteraceae bacterium | reverse complement strand
GGCGGCGAAGGCGTCCCGCGCCTTCTCGTTCTCGTGACTGTCAATATAGAGCCGTCCGAGCTGGACGAGCGGCAGGGGATCGGTCGGCGCGTATCGCGCGGCGAGTCGGTAGCCGATGGCGGCCAGGTCGCGCGTCTCGGGCGACCCCGCGGTCCGGAACTGCATGTGGTAGGCGAGCCCGGCCAAAAGGTGGTAGCCGGCGTTTTCGCTGTCGAACTTGATGGCGGCGTCGAACAGCCGCAACGCCGTCTCGGCGTCGCCGCGTTTCAAATAGGCCAAGCCCTCATCGGCCAGCCGCCTGGGCTCGATCCGGGACGCGCCTGAAGGGCCCGGCGGGGTCCCGACGTTCGCCGTGGCGACCGCACCAGGCTGCCGTCCGCCGCCCGCACATGCCGACTGGGTTATCGCGACGATCGTCAACAGCGCCGCCGCCGTCGCGCCCCTCGCGACAGTCGTCGTTCGCCGCGCACAGGTCTTCACCGCGACGCTCGCGACAGCGCCGCCCCCTATACAGTATTGTTTCATACAACCCCCAAGTACACACTGCTCGACCGACATCCCAAAAGCCGGACCTCGCGTCATCAATGAACCATTGAACCAATTTACTTTGTCGTGAATATCTTACGTGACGTTTTTCGTTCAGATCACAATAATATTATAATTTATAATTATATTTCTTATTCATTTTCGGAACAGATCAAAAATGGGCGCCGTCAATTTCTCGACGTGTCGATATGATGCGAAATTATCGAAAATACCGCTGCCATTTCGGCGAACATCTTATTTTCGCGCGGAAGATACCTGCGCTTCAGCCCCGCTCCATACGACCATGATCTCGATTTTATCGCAAGCGGGGAAAATGTGGAATTTTCCACTTTTTCACCGAAAAACTCTGGCGCGCGGCGTCGGTCTGGCGAAAAAGCCTGCTAGGATAACGCGTCCCCGTATCACCCGGGGTGTAAAAAAGGCGTCGGTGGACAATGGACAACATGGGCGCGCGCCCCGCTGCCGGGACGGCCTTCGTGACGACGGGCGAAGCTGGATCGTCCTTCCTGAATCAGACCTTGAGCGTCACGCCGCGCCAGCCACGGTCCCTGACGACCCTCAACAGGATTCTGTCCGCGACGCGATCCATAGGCCTTCGGGACGGCGAGGCGGCCGTGACGTTGAAGGCGATCGCCGACGAGGCCAACGTCGGCGTGAAAGCGATCTACCGCTATTTCTCGTCGCCGGGGGATATCATCCGCCTCACCATCCGCATGGACATTCACGAGAAATTCAAGCGGATGCAACGACAGATCGGCCGAACCGTCTATGCGGACGTCGACCAGATCGCCACAGAGCTGAGCGCCCATATCGTCCACCGGTTCCTGGACGAAGGCGTGGCGCCAAGAAAACTCAAGCAGCGGCTGCTCGAGCACTACACCACGATCGCCTATGGCGAGATCAACGGGATCGCAGAGGCCATCGTCGAGGCGATGCGGCGATGCCAACTGGGCGGCGACGGCGCGGCGAGCGTGACGGAGATCGCCATGGCCCTGGCCGGCGTCGCGGGATCCGCCCGGATCGCGTTTCTGCATTATCCCGAGAGCTTCGACGATGGGAGTTTTCAGAGAGTGGCGAACGCCCAAATCCTTGTCGGCCTCGTCGCCGCGCAGCGATCGACGTCAGCCTGCCCTTCGACTAGGCTTCCGCGGTGGACGGAGACGTCCCAGTTATGATGGTTTTCGCCACCGCCAACCGAAACCGGATCGCCTCCGTTGTCCCAGCTCCCGCCATCATCTGACGCCGCCGGCCCGACCCTGCTGCATCTGCGCGGGGCGACGTGCTCGGCGGTGCTGGAGACCGACGGCGTCGGCGCGCCCCTGTGGCGCTATTGGGGACCGCGTCTCGACGCCGACTCCGTGCCGGCCGAGGGCCTGCGGGCGCGGCGGCCGACGCCGTCTTTCACCCTCGATTTCGACCAGCCGCTGACCGTCTTCCCGACCTTTGGCGTCGGCTGGTTCAACCAATCCGCCCTGCTGGCCCACCGTGACGGCCGGCGCTTCGAACAGGCCTTCACCGCCTGCCGCGCCGACTGGCTGACGCCCGAGCGCGTGCTGCGGTTGACCCTCGAGGACGCCCTGGCCGGCGTGACCGTGACCCTGACCCTCGGCCTCAACGACGATGTCCTGACCCTGGCGACGACCCTGACCAACAGCGGCGACACGCCGCTGGACGTGCAGTGGCTCGCGTCGGGCGTCGTCCCCCTGCCCGACACCATGGCGGTGGTCCACGCCTATGGCGGGCGCCACCTGAGCGAATTCCACCCCCAAACCGACGTCCTTGGCCGCGGGATCTGGCGGCGGGAGAACCGGCGCGGCCTGACCTCGCACGACGCCTTCCCCGGCGCCGTCGTCGCCGCCGCCACCGCCGACGCCCATGCGGGCCTGACCTATGGCGCCCAGCTGGCCTGGTCCGGCAACCACGCCCAGACCCTCGAATGGCTCGATGACAGCCGCTACCAGTGGCAGATGGGCGTTTGGCTGGCGCCGGGCGAGGGCCGGCTAGCGCCGGGCGCGAGCCGGACGGCGCCGGAGATGGTGGCGGCCTGCTCGCCGCACGGCCTCAACGGGGTGGCCGCCGCCTTCCATCGCGCCGCCCGCGCGCGGATGACCTGGCCCGGCGGGTCGATGCGGCCGAGGCCGGTGTCGCTGAACACCTGGGAGGGCAACTACTTCCGCCACGACTTCGCCGCCCTGACCGCCCAGGCGGCGGCCGCGGCCGAGATCGGCGTCGAACGCTTCGTGCTCGATGACGGCTGGTTCCACCGCCGCCACGGCGACGACGCCGGCCTGGGCGACTGGCGGCCGGACGCCGGAAAATACCCTCGGGGTCTCGGCCCGCTGATCGCCGCAGTGCGGGGTCTCGGCCTGGAGTTCGGCCTGTGGGTCGAACCGGAAATGGTCAACCCCGACAGCGACCTCTATCGCGCCCATCCCGACTGGGCGCTCGGCATTGCCGGGAGGCCGGCAGTCACCGGCCGCAACCAGCTGGTGCTCGACATGTCACGGCCCGAGGTGCGCAACCATCTGTTCGACGCCCTCGACCGGCTGCTGCGGGAGCACCCGATCGCCTACCTGAAGTGGGACCACAACCGCGACCTCACCACCGCGGGCTCGGCCCAGGGCCGGGCGTCCTATGTCGCCCAGGTCGCCGGGGCCTACGCCCTGTTCGACCGGCTGCGCGCCGCCCACCCCGACGTGGAGATCGAGGCCTGCGCCGGCGGCGGCGGACGGATCGATCTGGGGATCCTCGGCCGCACCCACCGGTTCTGGACCAGCGACTGCATCGACGCCCGGGCCCGGGTGATCCTCCAGCGCGGCTTCCTGCAGTTCCTGCCGCCGGAGGTCATGGGCGCCCATGTCGGCGCCTCGCCGGCCCACACCACCAGCCGCCGCCAGGGCATGGCCTTCCGCGCCGCCGTCGCCCTGCCCGGCCATTTCGGCATGGAGCTGGACCTGACCACCCTCGACGACCAGGCCCGCGCCGGCCTGGCGCGGTGGATCGAACTCTACAAGCGCTGGCGCGGGCGGCTGCACGCCGGGCGGGTCTGGCTCGGCAAGGCGGCCGACGGCCTGCTGTGGCAGGCGCACGGCGACGAGGACGCCAGCGAGCTGCTGCTGTTCGTGCTGCGGCTCGACCCCCAGGTCCTGCGCCACGCTCCGCCGATCCGCCTGCCAATGCTC
>CAIQDO010000465.1 GCA_903870555.1 uncultured Caulobacteraceae bacterium | reverse complement strand
CTGCGTCCCCGTCGGCGACAACGCCGCGGTGTCCATCGCCATCGACGCCGGTCAGATCGACGGCAGGCGACGCCGACGCTAGGTTTCTAAGGCGGATTCCAGAAGCCTCAGGGCGGCGATGGTGAAGGCCTCCATATTGGCGAGCCGGTCCGACTGCCCGGTTTCCAGCGTCAAGGCCATTTCCACTGGGCCGGACACCACAAGGCAGGTGTGGCCGGCGGCGTCGCCATACGGATTGCCGGTCGGCCCCGCGGCTCCGGTCTCCGACAGCCCCCAGGTCGCCCCGAAATTCTCCCGCGCCGTGCGCGCCAGCAGCAGGGCATAGGGTTCGCTCGCCGAGCGCATGCCGACAACAGCCTCCCGCGGGAGGCCCAGAAGACTCATGCGCGCCTTGCCGGTGTAGACGACCGCGCCGCCGAGGAAATAGGCGCTGGCCCCCGGCGCCGCCAGCAGGGCGGCGCTGATCAGGCCGCCCGATGACGATTCGGCCACCGCCACGGTCTGTTTGCGGCTCTTAAGGACGTCGGCGACGATCCGCGCCGCCTCGACCATCGGCATGTTCATGAACGGGTCTCCCTGCGACGACGACGGCGCCACGCCGCAAACCCCATGGACTCCGCCGGCGTCATTGTCACGCCTGAAGGCGAAGGCTTGACCTTGCGGCGGTTCCCCGCGACGTAGTCGCCCCATGGCCGACCAAGACTCCCCCGCCCCGTCCGTTCCCGCCGAGCTGGCGGAGCTGCGTCATTCCATCGACAACATCGACGCCGCCGTTCTGCATCTGCTTGCGGAGCGTTTCAAATGCACCCAGAAGGTCGGGCAACTCAAGGCGCGCCTCAGCCTGCCGCCCGCCGATCCCGTTCGGGAGGCCCAGCAGATCGCGAGACTCCGCTCGCTGGCCGTCAACGCCGAGCTCGAACCGGAATTCGCCGAGAAATTCCTGAGCTTCCTGACCAAGGAAGTGATCCGCAACCACGAGATCATTCGCGACGCGTCCCAATAGGGTGTCGAACCCAAGACCTCAGAAGGTTGCCCGGGCGGTCAGCCCGACCGTCGTGCTTGAATAGCTGAACGCCGATGGCGAGGCCCTGCGCTCCGCGTCGCCAACGCTGAGCATGAACGACAGTCGGCGGCTCATGACGTAATTCGCCGAAGCAATCACCTCACTTGTCGATGACTTGGTAATATTCGTATAGATGGCATTCTTTACCGGTACGATGCCATGATAGGATTCGCCACGGTTGTCAGCCTGTATTTTTATACTTATCCTCGTGCCAAGCCTATAGGTAGCGTCCGCCTGATAGCTTTCATTGACGGAATAGTCCGCGTCGGATCGGTTTGATGGCATCGTCGCTCGACTGGCGTTTACATGGAACAACAGTCGGCTCGTCAAACGATAGGAAACGTCTCCGGAAAAGGTCAAACCGCCGAAGTTCGTCGATGTCGGCGCAAAATATGGCACCCCCCCTACCAACAACTGGGTCTTGGACACCAGGGACGTGTAGGATCCAGACAATGCCGCGTCGAGCCGCACGCCTATGTGACGTTCATAGCGCAAACCGCCAGCATACATTGTATAGCCATATGAGCCCGACAGGAGGTTGGAGTAGGCCCTGTTCGGATAGCCCGCCGATTGGTAGACTCCGAAAATCGAAGCCACGCCGAACCCCGGCGCCTGATAGCCCAGTCCAGCGTTGACGACGAACGCCTGATTGTCGATGTTGCGCTGCGTCGCCTCGCTGTTGCTCGACCACGACTGGGTGACCGAGAGGCTGGGCGCCAGACCGATCGACCGACCGCAGGTCGATGAGAAACTCACGTTTTCCTGGGTCAGGGTATTTTTCAGGATCGCCCTTCCCGTCCCGCCGTTTACGAGCAAGGCGAGATCGGTCTGCCCCTGGGAATAGGTCCCGGTGACGGCGCCCTCGCACTCTCCAAAGCGCCGTCCGCCGCCGCCGTCGACCTCATATCGGGCGTAGTTCCGCACGGTGTTGACGCGATGGAAATCGTAGCCGCCGTTTCCCTTCAAGAACAGCATCGCCGGGCCGATCGGGCGGGCAAGGGTAACCAGGATCGCGGGCGTGAACGTCTCGTCGGCGAGGCGCAATCCCTCCCGGCTGGCCAGGTCCGGGCCAATGCGGGGGAAATTGGAATCGTAGGATAGGCTGGTGGTGACCTCGACGTCCGTAAGACGCTGCTGAGGAATCATCGACCCGCCCAGACCACTCGCGACCGCGGGACAGGCGGCGCACAGGCACAGCAAGACCACCGGCGTCGTCGCGAGTAGATGTCTAGCGCCGCCCATCGAACACTCCCCGGTCGACGCCCCGGGCGTCGACCTCAGAACCGGCATAGAGCATTCGCCTGCGGATTTGAACCGGCAGCCTCCCCGCCAGACGGTCCCAACAACCTCGCGGACGTTCCGGCGGCGTCGCAAACGTTTCGCCCCGCCCTGGAGGCGCCCCTTTTCATCATCGCCTGTAAATCGAAACGCCGACCGGCGCGACGGTCAAGCGGGGATCCAGCTGGGCCGCCCCCGCCTGTCGCGTACGCCGGCCCACCAGCCCGAGATGGCGTAGCCCATTTGTTTCCATGCCAGATCCTTGCCGTATTTCAGCACGATGATCGCCAGCGACATCACCACCGCCACCGGCAGGTATCCGGCGAACAGATCTCGCGTAAGCAGAATACGGTTGCGTTCAGTCAGGTAAATCGGGATTCGCGGTCGCGCCCTGACGGCCACGGCCGAGCCGGTTGTGGACCCCTGCTCGTGCAGGACTCTCGCGGTGGGCGCGAAACCGAGCCGCATGCCGTGGAACGTCGCGCGGATGCACCACTCGACTTCTTCACAATAGAGGAAATATTCGCCGCGCAGCCGGCCGGCCGCCTCCAGAAAACGGCGGCCGACCAGCATGGCCGAACCGAGCAGGTAGGATTGCCTGCGCTCGATGGCCACCGGGTCGACGGGATCGGAAAGTTTGTTTCCGTAGCCCATCGACACGGCCCTCGCGAACGCCGGCCGCCACAGACCTCCATAGGAGGCAACCCGCCCATCCGGAAAATAGACCGTGCACCCCACCGCGTCGCAGTCTCCGACCTCGAGCCGCCTGACACAATCCGCCAGGGCGCTCGGTTCCGGTTGGGTGTCAGGATTGAGAACCCACCAGGCATCCGCGTCCGGCGTTTCGGCAAGGCATCGATTCACGCCATCGGCAAAGCCGGTGTTTCCATCCGCCAAGACAATCCGCACGGATTGTCCGCCCGGCAACTCGGTCGGGAGGCTCGCCAACAGGCTTGCATAGCTCTGCGGGCCGCCATTCTCACAAATCACGATCTCGAAATCGACGTGGATTGAAGCTTCCAGCGCCTTGAAGCAGCTTACAATATCCTCGGTGTTACGAAAGCCGACGATCGCGATTGCGACATGCGTGGTCATGCGGCGACAAACCTTCCGGCCTTTGGTTTGAAAGATCGCCGGGTTGCCCCGGGTGGCGAAGGCGCCGCGCCATAGAGGCGTGCGCCTTTCGCCGGATCGAAACGGCTGCCCCCGCTATCGTCAAGCGGCGGCGCGCTTCAGAAGGCGCGCCGCAATTCGTCGACCAGGTCGGTCTTCTCCCAGGAAAATCCGCCATCGGCTTCCGGATCGCGGCCAAAATGGCCATAGGCGGCGGTGCGGGCATAGATCGGCCGGTTGAGGCCCAGATGTTCGCGGATGCCGCGGGGCGTGGCGCCGCCGATCATATCCGGCAGGATCCGCTCGAGCACGGCCGCGTCCACCCGGTCGTCGCCATGCAGGCTGACGTAGAAACTGAGCGGGCGCGATACGCCGATAGCGTAGCCGATCTGGATCGTGCACCGGTCCGCCAGGCCGGCGGCGACGACGTTCTTGGCGAGATAGCGGCAGGCGTAGGCGGCGGACCGGTCCACCTTGGTGGGATCCTTGCCGGAGAATGCGCCGCCCCCGTGCGGCGCGGCGCCGCCGTAGGTGTCGACGATGATCTTGCGACCGGTCAGGCCGGTGTCGCCGTCAGGTCCGCCGATCACGAAATTGCCGGTGGGGTTGATATGCCATGCGGTCTCGGGAGTGACGAAATCCTCGGGCAGCACGCCCAGGATGTAAGGCCGGACAATGTGCGCCACGTCAGCGGGGGTCAAACCTTCCCGGTGTTGGGTGGACAACACGATCGACGCGGCGCGCACGGGCTTGCCGTTTTCGTAGACAAGCGTGACCTGGCTCTTGGCGTCAGGCTCGAGACCGAGCGTCCGGTCGGCATGGCGCGCGTCAGCCAACACCTTGAGAATGTTGTGGGAATATTGAAGCGTCGCCGGCATCAGCTCCGGCGTTTCCGAAGTGGCGTAACCGAACATGATGCCCTGGTCGCCGGCCCCTTCGTCCTTGTTGCCCGCGGCGTCGACACCCATGGCGATATCCGCGGACTGGCTGTGAAGGTAGCAGGCGTAGTCCGCCGTCTTCCAATGAAAGCCATCCTGCTCATAGCCAATATCCTTGATCGCGGCCCGAACCTTCTCTTCGAGGCCCTCAACCACGCCATCCGGCCCGCGCACCTCGCCGGCCAGAATGATGCGATTGGTGGTCACAAGCGTTTCGCAAGCCACCCGAGCGTAAGGGTCGGCGGCAAGGAAGGCGTCGACAACGGTGTCGGAAATCTGGTCCGCGACCTTGTCGGGGTGTCCCTCGGAGACGCTTTCGCTGGTGAAGAGAAAGGTAGGGCGTTCAAGATTCATGGCGACTCGTCATCCTCAGCGTTTGGTTCGTGAACCGTGATCCGGGGTGTGTAGACCAACAGGCCCTGACGTGGCCATAGACTTGCGTCTCCGGCGTCACGCAATTGCAGCATGGCTCCTATCAGGCCAAGCGTGAGGCGAACGCGACCCTCCGGAGGGCCTGAGCAGGGGACGCGTCGCCGTCGGCCATCGGACGTCAAGGGCTCGGCCCGTCACCTCCAGGCATCGAAGGTCGCACAGACTCGGGAGGGCTGGAAAGTTTCGCCTGGAGCCTTTCCCTCTCCGCGTCGGACGCCTATTCAGGCCGCTGGCGAACAGGGATGCATCTGAACACTTCATGTCCGAGATGACCGTGAGCCCTCCACCCGCCAACACGGGCTCGTCCCCTGGCGATGTGTCGGGCGACCACGCGCCGCCGCCGACCCGCCGCAAGGGTGGTCAACTCTATTTCGTGTCCGCGGTTTTTGGTCAGGTCGTCGCGCTACTTCGCTATGTCACCCTGGCGCGACTGCTCGGACCTGAGCAGCTCGGGCTCGCGGCGGCCTTGATGGTCACGGCCGCCTTCTTCGAGCTGATCGCCGACACGGGAAGCGACCGGTTTCTGATCCAGGATCGCGACGGCGACAAGCCGGAGCTCCAAGCCCTGGTTCAGCTGGTCTACGTCGGGCGAGGCTTCGCCATCGCCGCGGGCCTGATCCTGTTTTCTGGCCCGATCGCCGCGTTCTATGGACAACCTCGCCTCGCCCACGGTCTTGTCTGGCTCGGCCTCCCCCCACTGATCGTCGGCTTCATGCACCTGGATCTCCGGCGGGTTCAGCGCGACCTCGACTACAGACCCGAAGCGACCGGCGTTATCGTTGGGGAAGCCGTCAGTCTGATCGCCACAGCGATCGCGGCGTGGTTCACCCGTGAGTTCACGGCCATTCTGTATGGCCTGACAGCCCGTTCGATCGCCATCGTCATCGTGTCTCATTTCACGGCGGAACGCCCCTACAGACTGGCCTGGTCGCGCTTTCACGCGCCACGCTTGAGCCGGTTCTCCGGACCTCTGATGCTGTCGGGTCTGTTGCTTTTCATCGGCACACAAGGCGACCGGGTGCTCGTGGCGAACCAATTGGGCGCCGCGGCGCTCGGCGAGTACTCAGCGGTTTCCCTCCTGATCTACTACCCTTCCGCCGTCCTGGTGAAATATTTGCATATGATGTATATGCCGATGGTGGCGAATGCCCGCGACAACCCGCCCCTTCGCGACAAGGTCGGTGACAAGCTCGGCGGCGAAACCCTGTTGTTG
>CAIQDO010000464.1 GCA_903870555.1 uncultured Caulobacteraceae bacterium | reverse complement strand
TGCTCGCCAACACAGCCGCCGGTGGTCACCAGACGCCTCGCGCCGGCCGTCCAGCCGGCCGATCCGCCGTTGGAGTTGGTCACGCCCGGCGTGGCGCGGGCGGCGTCTTCGGCGGTGCGGGCCTGGTCTTCCAGCGCCTCGGGCGTCGGCTCGGTCGGATCATAGAGTTCGAAGTCGGCCACCGGACCCCGGGCGAGTCGATCCGCGGGCGCCAGGCCGATGTAGGGATCCTCGGCCGCCAGTCGGGCCATGGCCACGACTCGCTCGACCAGCTTGCGCCGGCCCTCTGGGGAGATGTCCGAGCCGGACACCGAGGCCTGGCGCTGGCCGATCAGCACCCGGACGCCCAGGTCCCGCGATTCCTCGCGTTCGACTTCCTCAAGCGCGCCCAGGCGCACCGTGACCGAAAGGGACTGCCGTTCGGCGAAGGCGACCTCGGCCGCGTCCGCGCCCGCGGCCAGGGCGGCGGCGGCGACTTCCTGCAACTGGTTTTGATCCATGCCCGCGATATGGGCGAAGGCGCGCCCAGGGGCAAGCGTCGCGGCGGCGACGGTCAGGCGATCAGATCGGGGGTGAGCCGGTTTTCCAGCTTGGCGATCTGATCCTTCAGGACGAGCTTGCGCTTCTTCAGACGGGCGACGCGAAGCTGATCGGGCACGGGCAAGGCCAGCAGGGCGAGGACGGCGTGGTCGAGATCCTCATGCTCCTGGCGCACCCGGGCCAGTTCGAGACGGACCTCGGCAAGTTCTTCCTCTCGCGCCTCATCGTCCATTGGCGTGACCCGTAAATCCCCGTCGCGAAGGCTGTCTAGCAGAGCTCACGGCGGCGGCAAACGTGGGCCTGTCGCCTCGCCCGCGACCGCGCGTATCAAGTCGTCGAGTCGCCCCGCGGGCGCCTGCCCGCCCCAGGCGGCGGCGATGGCCCGCAGGGCCGCGGCGGCGTCGGACGGCTCGTCGCTTGGCGCGGAGGCCAGGCCCTCAAGGGCCTCGATCAGCAGACGCTCCGCCGCCAGTTCGGCGGCGCGCGTCTGGCCCCGCAGGGCCAGACGGCCGGCGTCGTCGATGAGGCCGGAAGACTCGGCGAGGCCACGCCGCGCCGCGCGCAGCGGAGTCACCACCGTTTGATGCCAGGTCAGGGTCGTTCGAACCGCAATGTCCGACGCCTGTGGCGTTACCGACCGACCGGCGTCCACAGCCCAGAGGCGCCACAGCAGAAGGGGCGGACACTGGCCGTGTCGATTTTGCAGGTCCAGGCAGATCGCTTCGACGCCCGGCCGCGTCCAGGCGGCCGTGGCCCAGAGCCAGGCGCCGCTCAATTGTCGCCGCCGATCGTCGGGAGATCCTCTCCCCACCGCCGCACGGCCGTCCAGGATAGCCCCAGAATGTCCAGCGCCCGGCCGACCGACTGGTCGACGACCTCGGCCAGCGATTGGGGGTGGGCGTAGAAGGCCGGCGCTGGCGGCGCGATCGTCGCGCCCATTTCGGCCAGCCGGACCATGGTGCGCAGGTGGCCGAGGTGAAGCGGTGTCTCGCGGACCATCAGCACCAGCGGCCGTCGTTCCTTGAGACTGACATCGGCGGCCCGGGACAGCAGAGACGAGGTCACGCCCGTGGCGATCTCGCTCATCGTCCGCACCGAGCACGGCGCGACGATCATGCCCAGGGTCTTGAAGGATCCCGAAGCCACGGCCGCCCCGATGTCGCCGACCTTGTAGACAACGTCGGCCCTCGCGGCGAGGTCGGAAGCCGTCAGGTCGGTTTCCTGGGCCAGGGTCAGCAGGGCGGCCCGACTGACGATCAGGTGACTCTCGACCCCCATCTCCCGGCAGGCGTCCAGCACTCGCACGCCGTACATGACGCCCGACGCCCCGGAAACGCCCACGACCAGCCGTGGCGATTTTTCGGTCATTGGCAGGTCCCGGTGGCTGGCATTCTAAGCGATTTCCCTTGGGCTTACCGCGCGTGAGCGTAAAACAACCATATGTGATCTGACAGCCACCCGTCAGGGGTGTTCAGTCCACATCGACGAAGCAAGGGAGAGTCCCGACATGGCCATTGAAGCCCGCATTCGTGAGCTCGGCGCGCGCCACCAGTCGCTGGAACGCGCGATCGAGGACGAAGCCAGTCGTCCGGCGGCGGACGCGGCCCGTCTTAAAGCGCTGAAACTTAAGAAATTGCGCCTGAAGGAAGAAATGGAAAGCCTGCAGGCCAGAACGCACTAGGCCATGATGGAACACGCCGAGGCGCCGCGCCCCGGCGTGATCTGAAGCTAGTCCTCGAACTCGGAATCGTCGCCGGCCTCAGCGAGTTGGGCGGCGGTGCGCAGGGATTCGCCCGCCGGTTCCGCGACGCCGCGTTTGGCGTCGTCCTTCGTCTTCTTCTCCGCGGCCTTCTTGACGATCGCGTCGAGCTCAAGCTGACCGATCAGGCCGAGGGACACCGGATCGACCGGCTTGATGTTGGTCGAGTTCCAATGGGTGCGGTTGCGGACCTGGTCGATGGTGGCCTTGGTCGTGCCGAGCACCTTGGCGATCTGGGCGTCGGTGATCTCGGGGTGATTGCGCACGAACCAGGCGATGGCGTCGGGACGGTCCTGCCGGCGCGACACGGGCGTATAGCGCGGAGCCTTCTTGGTCGGCTTGAGCAGTTCGGCGTGCCGGCTCTTCTGCTGCTTCATTCGATAGGCCGGATTGGCCTGGGCGGCGTCGAGTTCCTCGCGGGTCAGCTGTCCGTTGGAAATCGGGTCGGCTCCACGGATGTCGCGCGCCACTTCGCCGTCGGCGATGCCCTTAACTTCCAGGGGGTGCAGGCCGCAAAAATCCGCGATCTGGTCGAAGGTCATGGAGGAGTTGTCAACGAGCCACACGGCGGTGGCTTTCGGCATCAGAATATCGGTCATGACGGTCTCCAGAAACAGCGGCGCCCGGCCTTGCGGCCGGGCGGTTCGAAACTGTCATATAGACCGGACCGGCCCGGAAGGAAACCTTTGCGTCACCTATCCGGCCTCGACGCCGCGCTTTGGGCGCCAGCTCGCCCTCTGAGCGTCGGTGAGAAACATCATGGAAGATCGGCGACCAGCTCGGGCCAGCGCGCCCGGGCTTTTTCGATGATGGTCGGCAGGCCCTTCGCGATCCGGTGCGGGTTGGGACGGATTCGCATGGCGAACACATCTTCCAGCCCAAAGGGCGCCACGATGGTCAGGGCGCCGCCCGGCTCAAGGCGGGCTCCGACGGCGAAGGCTGGTGCGGCGAACCGGGTCAGGGCTTCGGCGGAATGGGTGAGGGCGGTGTAGGGCTCGCCGAAGTGGTCCTCGAACCACAGGTGGACACGGGCCTGGTTCCGGACCTCGACCATCGCGCGGATCGGCGGCTGGAAGGCCTCGGCCGTCCGGCGGATCACCTGATCCTCGGCCTCGTAGGAAATATCCGAAGCGTCGAAATAGGCCAGGTCGTAGTCGCGGACGCCGTGGTTCGCCGCCCGGCCCGTCAGCCGGTTCCAAACGGGCTGATAGATCGCCCCGGAGAAGATCAGCCAATCGGGCAGGTCGAGCGTTCGCGCCGTCTCCAGGACGCCCCAGGTTGGACTGTCCCGCAGGATCTCGCCGAGCCGGCGTTCGAGGTCGCTCATCGGCCGCGCATGGGCCAGGCGTGATCCAACGGTCCATGGCCGGCCCCGAATCCGGGGGCCCGGCGAATGGCCTCGGCGGTGTAGCCCCAGGCCCGGCCGACCGCCTGTTCCAGCGGCAGTCCCTGGGCCAGGCCGGCGGCGCAGGCTGACGCCAGGGTGCAGCCTGTGCCGTGAGTGTGTCGGGTGTCGATGCGCGGGCCCTCGAAGGTGGTCTCCCCCGTTGTCGTCATCAGAACGTCGACCACGGAATCGCCGACAATATGGCCGCCCTTCATCAGCACCGCCCTCGCGCCGGCCGCCAGAAGGGCGTCGCCCGCCCGGCGCAGGTCGTCGGTGGTCTCCACGGTCAGGCCGGTCAGGGCGGCCGCTTCAGGCGCGTTGGGAGTCAGCAGGGCGGCCCGGGGGATCATCAGCGTCCGCATCGCCGCGATCGCCGTCCCGGCCAGCAGGGCGGCGCCGCCCTTGGCCACCATCACCGGGTCGACCACCACCGGCGCGCCCGCGGCGGCG
Organism: uncultured Caulobacteraceae bacterium; assembly: GCA_903870555.1. Taxonomy (GTDB): domain Bacteria; phylum Pseudomonadota; class Alphaproteobacteria; order Caulobacterales; family Caulobacteraceae; genus Acaudatibacter; species Acaudatibacter boreus. The sequence continues at coordinate 18,403 of CAIQDO010000464.1, read as the reverse complement.
TCGAGGATGCGCGCCACCGCCTCGACCATGGCCACGTCGCCGAGCATGCCGACCTTCAGGGCGTCGGCGCCGATATCGTCGAGGACGGCCCGGGCCTGGGCCTCGACCAGATCGGGCGGCAGGGCGTGGATGGCCTGGACGCCCAGGGTGTTCTGCACGGTGATGGCGGTGATGGCGCTGGCGGCGTAGCCGCCGAGCGCGGTGACGGCCTTGATGTCGGCCTGGACTCCGGCGCCGCCGCCCGAGTCGGATCCGGCTATGATCAGCACCCGGCCAAGATGGTCAGTCATCTAGTCTTCTCTCGCCGATTCGATGCGAGCGGCGACCTTAAGCGCCTGGACCGTTTCGCGCACGTCATGGACACGGATCATCCGGCAACCGGCGCGCATCCCGGCCAGGGCGATTGCCAGGGAGCCGCCGAGGCGATCGTCCGGCGTCGCGGCCGAGGGATCGGCGGCGCGAATCAGACCTTTGCGGCTCGCGCCGAGCAGGACGGGAAAGCCCAGGGCGACGATTCGGTCGAGGGCGGCAAGCAAGGCGAAGTTGTGCTCGGCCGTCTTGCCAAAGCCGACGCCAGGGTCGAGCCAGATCGCCTCGCGCCGGACGCCTTCGGCCAGGGCCAGGTCGGCTCTGGCGGCGAGCCATTCGGTCACCTCGGCGACGACGTCGTCATAGCGTGGGGCCTGCTGCATGGTCCGGGGCTCGCCCTGCATATGCATCAGAACGACTTCGCAGCCGAGCTCGGCCGCCGCCGAGAGGCTGCCGGCGTCGCCAGCCAGGGCTGTCACATCGTTCCACAGGCGCGCGCCCGCCGCGATCGCGGCCCGGGCGACCGCGGCCTTGCGCGTATCGATCGAAAGGGGCGTGTCGAAGCGCGCCCGCAGCGCCGTGACCAGGGGGATCACCCGGTCGATCTCCTCGGCCTCGGAGACGGGCGTGGCGCCGGGTCGCGTGGACTCGCCGCCGATGTCCAGGATGTCGGCGCCTTGGGCGATCATCGTCCCGCCTCGTCTCAGGGCGGCGTCGAGATCGAGGTGGCGTCCCCCGTCGGAAAAGCTGTCCGGCGTGGCGTTGAGGATGCCCATCACCAGGGGGCGAACCGCGATGGCCGCCCCCGGGTGTCGTGTCACGCCGGTTCGGGGCCGGGACGGGGTGCGAGGGGGACCGAGACCCGCGGGGCCGGGGGCATGCGGCTCTCCACGTCCTCGCGGTCAGGTTTGACGCCCTTGACCACACCCAGGATCTCGTCGCCCGACAGGGTCTCGTACTCCAGCAGGGCCCTGGCCACGCTGTGCAGGTCCTCAAGACGTTCGGTCAGGATGCGTCGGGCCTCGTCCTGGCCGCCCTGGACCAGGCGTCGGACCTCAAGGTCGATCGTCTGGGCGGTGTCCTCCGAGACATTCTGGGTGCGCGCCACGGAGTGGCCGAGGAACACCTCTTCCTGGTTGTCGCCGTAGGCGACGGTTCCCAGGGCGTCGGAATAGCCCCAGCGGGTGACCATGTTGCGGGCCAGACCCGTGGCCGCCTGGATGTCGCTGGAGGCGCCGGAGGTGATCTTGTTCTTGCCGAAGATCAGCTCCTCGGCCACCCGGCCGGCCATGCAGATCGCCAGCCGCGAGGTCATCTGCTCATAGTCCATCGAATGGCGATCGCCTTCGGGGAGTTGCATCACCATGCCGAGGGCCAGGCCGCGGGGGATGATGGTGGCCTTGTGCACGGGGTCGGCGGCGGGAACGGACAGGGCCACCAGCGCGTGACCTCCCTCGTGGTAGGCGGTTTTCCGCTTCTCCTCGTCGCTCATCACCATCGACTTGCGTTCGGCGCCCATCATCACCTTGTCCTTGGCGTCCTCGAAGTCGCGGTGCAGCACCATCCGCCGGTTGCGGCGCGCGGCCATCAGGGCGGCTTCGTTGACGAGGTTGGCCAGGTCGGCGCCGGAGAAGCCGGGGGTGCCGCGGGCGATCACCTTGACGTCGACATCCGACGCCAGGGGCACGTTGCGCATGTGGACCCGCAGGATCTTCTCCCGTCCGCCGACGTCGGGATTGGGCACCACCACCTGACGGTCGAACCGGCCCGGCCGCAGCAGGGCGGGGTCGAGAACGTCGGGGCGGTTGGTCGAGGCGATGACGATGATCGATTCGTTGGGATCGAAGCCGTCCATCTCCACCAGAAGCTGGTTCAGGGTCTGTTCCCGCTCGTCGTTGCCGCCGCCGAGGCCGGCGCCGCGATGGCGGCCGACGGCGTCGATTTCGTCGATGAAGATGATGCAGGGGGCGTTTTTCTTGGCCTGTTCGAACATGTCGCGAACGCGGCTGGCGCCGACGCCGACGAACATTTCCACGAAATCGGAGCCGGAGATGTAGAAGAACGGCACGCCCGCTTCGCCAGCGACGGCGCGGCCGAGCAGGGTCTTGCCGGTGCCGGGAGGGCCAACCATCAGGGCGCCCTTGGGAATCTTGCCGCCGAGGCGCTGGAATTTGGCGGGATCCTTCAGGAAGTCGACGATCTCGGTCAGGTCATCCTTGGCTTCGTCGACCCCGGCCACGTCGTCGAATGTGACGCGGTTCTTGTTCTCGGTCAGCAGCTTGGCCTTGGACTTGCCGAAGCCCATGGCGCCGCGCGCGCCGCCCTGCATCTGGCGCATGAAGAACACCCACACGCCGATCAACAGCAGGATCGGCAGCATGTTGACCAGGATCGTGGGAATCAGGCCCGCGCCAGGCTGTTCGAATTCGAAGCCGGCGCCATGCGCCTCGAGGCGACGTTCAAGGTCCTGGGTGTCGTTGGGGCCGATGGTCTGCAGGATGGCGCCCTGGCGGTCCTTGGCCTCAAGGGTCTGCCCGTGGATCTTCACCGACCGAATGTCGCCGCTGTCCACCCGCGTCAACATTTCCGAATAGGTGACCTGACGCGCGGAGCCGCCGTGGCCGCCGACGTTCAGGACGCCGAATATGGCGACCAGGGCGACAACGATCACGCCCCAAATCGCCAGGTTACGCATAGTCATGGGCATGCCTCGTCTGGCTCAATCGCTTCATTTAGGATGGACCAACCGGTTTCGCCATCCGCCGCAGCGTCGCTTCGTCGAGAATCCCGCCTCGGGCGGCCATAAGGCGCGGCAAGGCAAGGCTTGTGGCCCGAATGCGGCGGGAAGGGACAAGACTGGGGCATTCCAGGGCGCCGTCGGGATGGCTGACCAGGGGTATCGCCCTCCTGGCCGCGGCGGGCGAGGCGAGGAGGGCCCGGCGCAGGGGTTCGGAAAGCGCGGCCGCCCGACCGGCCAGGAAGCCGACCCGCGCGCCGGCTTCCGACGCGGTCATTTCGAACCGGCCGTCCCACACGATCGTCTGGCCCTCCGGCAAGGCGATGTCGTCCAGAGCGCCGCGTCGTCGATCGGCGGCGTCGCGGACAACATGGGTCCAGCCGTCGCGGGCGGACACGCGGGCGCCGCCCAGGGTGGCCACGAAGGACCCGCCTTCCGCGGCGCGGGACAGCAGCCGGCCCAGCGATTGGCGGCGGGGCGGGCGATCGGTTCCCGCGGCGCAGAGCAGCGCCGTCCCCAACAGGGCCCCGCCGTCAGCGGCGCCGAGAAGCCGGCTCAGCGGAAGGTGGAGATCGGCGGCCGGGCCTTGGCGGATCTCGTCCAGGCTTGCCGCGGTTCCCCCTTCGATGGCCTGGTCCACAGGTGTCCCGGCGGGCGGGAGGCGCGCCAGGGCGGCGCGCGAACGGGCGCGGAGGCTGGCGGGGTCGGTGTTGCCGGGGTCCTCGATCCAGGTCTCGCCGAGGCCGGCGAGGGCGGCGCGCAGGGCGGACCGGCCCATTCCGAGCAAGGGACGCAGGATGAACAGACCGCGGCCCACCGGCCAGACGGGTGACGGCGACCAGGCGCGAGGCGTCGGCGTGGTGGCGCCTTGGACCCTCATCAAGGCGGCTTCGGCGCAATCGTCGGCGGTATGGCCCATCAGGATCACCCCGGCGCCCCGTCGGCGCGCCGCCTCGGCGAGCAGGCCATGGCGGGCGGCGCGGGCGGCGGCGGCGACACCGGAAGCCGGCTTGTCGCCCTGCCAGACCAGAATGTCGTGATCGACCTCCAACGCCCGTGCGCGGCGGCGGCACCAGAGGGCCCAGGTCGCGCCGTCTGGACGCAGGCGATGGTCGACGGTGACCGCCGCCAGCCGACGTCCGCGCCGGTCGGCCCAGGCCTTGGCGCCGATCAGCAGGGCCAGGGAATCGCCGCCGCCGGAGAACGCCACGATCAGTGGCGCGGCGTCATGCCTCAACAGGCGCCGGTCGAGCGCTTGGTCGAGAGCGGGTTGCAGGTCGGCGAGCGGCTGGACGGCCGTCGCCTAGTCGCACTTGGCCTGGGCGCGCACCGCGCTGGCGGCCCTGAGCACCGACGGGGCCGCCTTGGGGTAGCGGCGGGCCAATTCGCCGAGGGTCTGGCAGGCGTCGGTTGGCTTGCCCATCGCCACCAGGGCCTTGGACAGGTCGAGCACCGCGTCCGGCGCCCAGCGGGTGTGCGGCCAGCCGCGGATCGCCCCGATCTCCGCCGTGGCGGCGTCGGGCCAGGCCTTGCGGGCCATCAGCGTTCTGGCGAGGTAGAACCGCGCCTCCGGGCCTCCCGGTCCATCGCCATAGTGGTCGACATAGTCGCGAAAACCCGCCTCGGCGGTCGCCATGTCGCCGGTATCGAAGGCGGAGCGGGCCGCGGCGAAGGCGGCCGGGGGATCGAGCGTCGCCGCCGGGGTCGTCGGCGGCGGCGTGACGGGCGGCGGCGGCGGCGCGGTGAGATCCTTCACCGTCTTTTCCAGGATCGCCAGACGTTCGCGCAGGGCGCCATTGGTCTGGCGAAGATCCTGGACCTCCTGTCGCGTCTGGTCGAGATCGTGCTTGATGACCTCGAGTTGGCCGTTGATCCGCGCCAGGGACTGGCCCAGGTCGTTGATCTTGTCTCCGACGCCAAGGATCTGGCTTTGCGTCTCGGCTGGCTGAACCACCACGGGCGCGCCGGTCTCGCGCCCCTGGAAGACGATCGCCCGCAGTTCCTTCATCGCCTTTTCCATCCGGTCCAGCCGCTTCGCGGCGTGCTCGTCCAGAGGCTCGTCCAGGGAAACCTGGGCGAGGGCGTGACCGGCGCTGGCCGCCAGAAGGATGGCGGCCAGCGCCGAAGCCGCGGCGTGATGCGTGCGGTGCGACATGCGGACGCCTAGTTGGCGCCCTGGGTGATCACGGTGTGGCCATTGCGGTTGTGGCTCCAGGCTTCCTCGCCCGTGCCGGTGTCGGCGGGTTTTTCCTTGCCGTAGGAAACCGTCTCGATGCGGGCGGTGGAAAGGCCCTTGCCGACCAGATAGTCGCGAACGGCGTTGGCGCGGCGCGAGCCGAGCGCGAAATTGTATTCCCGCGTGCCGCGCTCGTCGCAGTTGCCTTCGATCCGCACGCGAACGGTCGAGTAGCGGACGAGCCACGCCGCCTGGCGGTCGAGAACCGGCTTGGCGTCGTCGCGGACCAGGAACTTGTCGTAATCGAAATAGACGATGTCGCCGGCGTTGATGACGAAGTCCTGGGTCGATCCGGCGACGGGCCCTTGCGGAACGGGCGGCGGCGGCGGCGGGGGCGGCGGCGGGGGAGGCGGCGCCGGCGGGGGCGGCGGGGGGGCCGGAGGAGCCACGACGACCGGCGCGGGCTTGGGTTTGGAGGCGCAGGCCGTCATTGAGACGGCGGCAAGGATCATTATCGCCGCGATGCCGGCGCGCCTATGAAACGAGCTCATCTGGTCTTCCTTGTTGAGGTGGTCACGAAACGGTTCAGAAGTTTGGAGGCCGACTCCCGCCTAGCATTAAAGGTAGCGTCGCGCGAGACTGTGACCATCCCGCGGCGCCCACCGCAACGCTTCTGCAATCCGCCGCGCCATCGAGGCTCTCCTCGGCGCGCCGCCGCGACGGAGGTCGATTCCCGTCGTAGAAATTCACCCGGATGATATTGCCGAAGATTTAAACCCGGGTATAAAGCGACTCGTTTCCGAGGAGTCGCCGCCATGAGCCCGCACACCATCGCCTTCGCCGGCGTCCGCCGCCTCGCCGCCGGGACCCTGGTCGAAACAACCAGGGCCGTTCGGGCCGCGCTGGCGGCCGGGGAACTCGCGCCCGTTGTCGTTTTCGACAGCCAGACCAGCGAAAGGATCGAACCTGACCCGCGAGGACCCGCAGCGGTGGACGACCGCGTGGACGAAACCCTGCGCTCCCGGGGGCGACCGAAGCTGGGGGTGACCGCCCGCGAGGTCACGCTGCTGCCGCGGCATTGGGACTGGCTGGGCCGGAAAAGCGGCGGCGCCTCGGCCGCTCTGCGCCGGCTGGTGGAGGAGGCGCGGCGGGTGGACGCCAAGGCTGAAGGCCTGCGCCTGGGGCGAGACTCCCTCTATCGCTTCGTCACGGTGATGGTTGGCGACGCTCCCGGCTATGAAGAGTCGCTTCGCGCCCTGTTCGCCGGCGATCGCGCCCGCTTCGAAGTCTGCGCCGCCGGTTGGCCGGACGATGTGCGGGCCCATGCCGTGAGTCTGGCCGAAGCGGCGTTCGGGCCGCCGCCTGTGTCCCTGGATTGCCTGCCCGCCGAACGCCGCGACGCCGTGGGTCGCGCCATCGCCATCGCCTTTCCAGGGGCCGTGCTGGAGGCCGCCGCGCCGATGGCGCCGGGCGCTTCGGGGGCGACGGTGTTCGTCCTGACCCTCGCCGGCGCCGACTGGGTGCTCCGGCTCGGAGGACCGCCTGACGCCTACCGCGATCCGGCCCGGCAATTTGCCTGCATGGCCATGGCCCAGGCGGTCGGCGTGGCGCCGCTCCTTGTCCACGCCGATGTCGCCGAGCGGTTGTCGATCACACGCCGGGTCGTCCCCCGCCCGGCGGACCCGCCCCTGTCGCGGACCCGAATGTTGACGGCGCTGAGCGGCGCCGTCCGCCGGTTGCACGAAGGGCCGCTGTTTCCGGCGCGCGGCGACTACATGACCCATCTGGGCCGGATCATAGAGTCGTTCGCCGTCGGCGGCGCGCCGACCGCCGATGTCGCGGCGGTCATCGATTCCCGGTGGAACGCCTTGCGGGCCCAGTACCCTCAAGACGTCACTCTCGTTGCAAGCCATAACGACCTGAACCCCAGCAACGTCATCTTCGACGGCGAACGCCCCTGGATCGTCGATTGGGAAGCTTCGGCCGCGGCCGATCCCTACGTCGACGTGGCCGCGGTGGCCAACTGGTTCGCGGCCGATGAGGACGAGGCGGATCTTGTGCTGGAAGCCTACCTCGACAGAGCGCCCGGTGAGGTCGAGAAGGCCCGCTTCGCCCTGATGCGGCGGATCAACCGCCTGTTCTACGGTGTCCTGCTGCTGAACGCCGCCGGCGCCGGGGGGGCGGGCCTGAGGGTCACCCTTGAGGATCTGGAACGCGCTCCAAGGGTCCAGGCAATCCGATCCCAAATGCCGGCCATCGCCGACGAGGAGGGCCGCCGGCTGTTCGGCCTGGCCTTCCTTCGTGACGCGCTGAAGCCCGAGGGAGACAGCGAGACTTGATTTGCCGCCCGATCCGTCATCGAACAGACACGCGCTGACGGATCGGGAGACGACCATGGGCAAGCTCAACGGCAGAACGGCGTTGGTGACCGGTTCCGGACGGGGGATCGGACGCGCGATCGCCCTGAAGCTGGCGGCCGAAGGCGCCGACATTGTGATCAACGACCTCGACGAAGGCGCGGCCGCGGAAACCCTTGAGGTGCTGGAAGGCCTCGGCGCCGGCGCGAGAGCGGTCGTCGGGGACGTAACCGACCCGGCCTTCCCCGATCTGATGGTCTCGGAGGCGCTGTCCGCTTTCGGCGGCGTGGACATTATCGTCAACAACGCCGGCTATATCTGGAACACCACCATCCAGAACACCACCGACGAACAGTGGGCGGCGATGCTGGAGGTTCACGCGACGGCCCCGTTCCGACTGCTGCGAGCGGCGGCGCCCTTTCTTCGTGACGCCGCCAGGCGCGAGCAGGCGGCCCACGGACGGCCGCGAACGCGAAAGGTCGTCAACGTCTCCTCGGTGTCGGGGTTGCACGGCGCGGCGACGCAGATCGCCTACTCGGCCGGCAAGGCGGCTCTGTTCGGCGTGACCAAGACCCTGGCCAAGGAATGGGGACGATACAACGTCACGGTGAACTGCGTCGCCTTCGGCCATATCGAAACGCGACTGACCCAGCCCCTCGACGACGGGCCTCGGACCATTGCGGTCAAGGGGCGCAACCTCAGGGTCGGGCTTGAGCCCGCGACGCTCGAGCAGCTCCGCCTCCAGACGGCGCTCGGCCGGCCGGGCTCTCCCGAGGACGCGGCCGGCGCCGTGTTTTTGTTCTGTATCCCCGAGTCGGATTTCATCACCGGGCAGATCGTGGAATGCAGCGGCGGCGCAGCGTCAAGCTAGATCAGATTTCGCTTGCGGCGAGGAAAGCTTCCGACCGGACGGAGCGTCTTGTAAGCGCGACTTTCCGGGCGATTTGGTCGCTGGTCGCCGGTATGAGGCAGGCTTGCCGCAAGGTTCGCCCCATCCTAAACTTAAGGGGGGAGGCAGCCGTGTTTTGACGATGTTTTTCGCCTGTGGCGGCTCGGTTTTCCGCCACTTTTCCTTGAGCCAAGGGCGCCGTCCATGGGGTACGCATTGTTCCGCAGCTTGCCACGCCGCTGTCGACCCGCCAAGGTTCACCGGCTCCGGCGGGTCGGGAGCGGATCGTGGTGCGCGCTCGCGATCGCACAGCGCCACGGGTGTTGGCGCCAAACAGTTGAAGTCAGGCCCGCTGGAGTGATCGATTAACCATGGCGCCGTCGGAGCGACTATTCGATCGACTTCGGCGTTACCTTCACCGGGTGCGCTTATGGAATGTCGCTGTGATTGCCTATGTGCTGTTGAGTTGGGCGGTTATTTTCGGGATTTGTGTTCTGTTCAGGCAGCTTGTGGTGATGGTGCTGCATTAGGCGGGCGAAGGCTCAGGCGAGAAGGTCCAGCCGCTCCAGTCCGCGAAAGAACGGCAGGGTCCGCCAGACCGGCGGGGCGGCGGGATCGGCAAGCCTGAGGTCGGGGAACCGTTTGAACAGCGCCGGAATGGCGACCTGGGCCTCGAGCCGCGCCAGCGGCGCGCCGATACAGATATGGGCGCCGCCACCGAAGGCCACATGCGGCTTGCGTTCGCGCGTGACGTCGAACCGGTGAGGATTCTCGAACCGTTCGGGATCGTGGTTGGCGGCCTTCAGGAAGAAGGTGAAGGCCTGCGTGGCTCTGACAGGGCAACCGCCGACGACCATATCACGCGAGGCGATCCGCCCCGTGACGTCGACAGGACCTTCGTGGCGGAGTGTCTCTTCGACGACCTGGGCGATCAGGGCGGGGTCCTCGCGGAGTTTCGCCAGTTCCTCGGGATGGGTCAGCAGAAGCCGCACGGCGTTGCCGATCAGGTCGGTGGTGGTCAGGTTGCCGCCCACCAGAAGGGCGCTCAGGTTGATGCGCAGTTCCACATCGCTGATCGGCGCGCCCTCGGCCTGCAGGGTCGTCATATCCGAAATCAGATCGTCGCGCGGCTCCGCCCGCCGTTCGGCGATTGTCTCGGAGAAGTAGGCGGAAAGCGCGGCGCTGGCGCGTTCCATATGGGCGGTCTGATCGGGAGTCCGGAACGGATTCAGACTCTGGATGATGCCTTCGGACCAGTCGCGAAAGTCTCCGAGGCGGTCGTGATCGACGCCGAGAATAACGGCGATGGCGTCGATGGGCACGGGGACGCAATAGGCCGCCATCAGATCGAACGGGGCCGTCGGATCGATGGCGTCTAGCGCGGCCTCGACGATTCGCTCGACCGAGGGGCGGATCCGGGCGATTCGCGCATAGAAAGCCTGTGTCAACGGTTGGCGGATGCGGCTGTGATCGGGATCGTCCAGGGTGAGAATGCTGGAGGCCTCGCTGCGCGGCACGCCTTCCGGGATCGCCTCCAGGCCGCGCGCGAACCGTGCGCCGGACTCGGCCCGGACGCCGTCGCGCCAAAGGGTTCGGTCGGAGACCAGGGCGCGGACGTCGTCGTAACGGGTGACAATGAAGCTGCCGGCGGTTTCGTCCCGGTGGACAGGGCAGCGGCCGCGCAGGTCGTCGAGCACGGCGTGAGGGTCGGAGCGATAGGCGGGATCGATCGGTGTCAGTTGCAGGATGCCCGGGAGCGGGAGAGCGGTCATGGACAGAAACCTTCGCGGGCGGAACATGGACGTTATCGCCACTTTGGCGCCCATGATCGCGCGCGACCAGAGTGCAGGCGCCGCGATTCGCAGAATCGGCGGTTGACCCGGGCCGGTACAGACCCTCTCAACGGCTGCGAACCGCTTCGCTGTTGCGCGCCATCCTCGATGCACGGCATCCCGACCCCTTGTGACCCGACGGCGTTTCTTTCGCCGGACCGGAAAGGGTTCGGTTCTCCGAATACAAAACTGTTACCGATTGTTACGGGAAAATAAGGCGCGCGTGTCAGGAAATTGGTCGGTGTGTGAGCGGCTTTGTCACATGCCGATTATTGGAATTTTTCGCTATCAACGTCGGAGAAGGTATGTTGAATTTGAAAGAGATATCGGAGTAAGGCCGGACAGGCGCCTTTCAGGCGCGGTCGGTGGATGAGAGACTTTCCGGGTTGGCCGCGTCGGCCAGAGGGCCCCGGGGAGTCTGGCGCGAGGGGCCTGACAGCCGTTGGCGCCCGGTCTTGGCGGATCGCGTGGAATTTGGGGACTATTATGGATCAAAGTGGGTTTCTTGAAATTTTCGTCCTGGCGGAGCGGCTTCATCGCCAATTCCTGGAAGTCATCCAGCTTGAGCTGGATACGCTTCATATCCGGGACATAAATAACGTTCGCGCCTTGACGCTGCTGAATATCGGCGAGTCGGAGATGACGGCCAGCGAACTTCTTTGGCGTGGATGCTATCTTGGTTCCAACGTTTCGTACAATTTGAAGAAATTGACCGAAGCCGGCTATGTCATTCAGGAGCGCTCGAAGCATGATCGTCGTGTGATCATGGTGCGCAACTCCGAGAAAGGCGCGGCCCTGTGCGGCATTCTCAAGGATATGAATGGACGTCACATCGACGCGCTCACACGCGCCAACTTCAGGGAAGAGGATCTCGTAACCTGCCGTCAGATGCTGCGCACCATGCAGCACTTCTGGAGCCGCGGCGGACAGCTCAATCCGTCGGGCCTGCCGACCCGAAGCATCGTCCAGGCCGAAGCTCGACAGGAAGAGGCCGAAGAGGCGGCGGGGGCGTACCGGGCCGCCTGATCGTCTATTCCGCCAGAGTCGTGGCGGCTGAGCCGATTCCCACGACGCCAGTGCCGCCGCAGGTGTTGCTGAACTTTGTCCCGCCGGTGAATTGGATATCGTAGGCGATGAGTTGAGTGCACTTGGACGTGTTCGATGTGCCGTTCGACCATTGCACGGACTGATGTGGAAAATACATCGAACCAATGACGTTCAGAGCCGCACCGCCGGCGATATAGTTGCAATTCGAGGTGCAGTTGACGCCCCCCGCCGAGGCGGGGGCGGCTCGATTCTGCATGATCGCCATGCCTGCTGTGGGGCCGGTGGCTGGCGCGGTGAGGTTGAGCGTCGCACCGTTGGCGATGTTGGCCGTCGCATAGGAATAGCTGCTGTTTCCCGTCAGGAGGATCGTCGTACCGGCCGTGGCGTTGATGGTTGTGCCGCCCTGTTGGGAAAAGACGCCGCCCATGATGATGTAGGTCCCGGCGTTGAAGGTGACGCTTTCGCCGTTGGCGATGCTGAGCCCGTGGCAATAGGTCCCTGGCGGGATGGTGAAGGCGCCATAGCTTGGAAACGTCGTGTTGCTGCAGGTCCCGGGCGAAGGGATGGCCAGGCCGGCGTAGGGATCGGGAAGGGACGGCGCTCCGGTGGTTCTCACGCCGCTGACCGAAACGGAGCCTCCGTTGTTGGTGACGATGTTTCCGACGACCGAAACGGTGGTGGCGCTGACCACGGCGCCACCGACGACGGTCAGGGCGCCCGACCCTGTTCCGTCAACCTGGAGGCCGCAGGCGGTGAGATTCACCGTAATGCCGTTGCTGGCGCTGACGGTGACGCCGCTGGCGGGGTCCAAGGCGAGGACGCAGTACTTGCCGCCGGTCGAACCCGCGAGAGCGACTGCCCTTGCGGACACCTGCTGGGAGCTGACGAAGAACTGCGAAAAGTACAACGACTCGGTCTTGCGGACGATCACTTCGACCGCGCCCGTGGTTGCGGTGTTGGGCCCGGTGGCGGGGGGACTGTTGAGCGTCACCGTAACGCCGCCCGCTCCATCGGTCAGGCCATATTGGGCGGTGATCGCCTTGGCCGCCGTCCTGGCGCCCGCCACCGTGTCGCCGGCGGCGATGTCTATGGCCGCGCTATAGGCGGCCGAGTCCGACGCGGCCTGGGCGTGGCGGCGGTCAGCGTACCAGACGCCGGCGTCGACGGCGAGGCCGGCGAAGCCGAGAAGGGCGGTCATGGTCACGCCGATGACGACCGCGGTGGCGCCGGACCGGTCGCGCGCGAGGCCCGCCGGGCCGGCGCCGCGGGACGCTGACGGTCTCACCACAGCCCCGGGATCAGGCGCGCCGTCGTGCGGGCGTAGTCGGCATAGCCCGGGAAGGCCGCGCGGAGCACGCGTTCTTCATAGGCCATTCTCTGAACCTGAAGGCCGATGTGGACCAGGAGGAAAGGCGCGGCGGTCCACCAGATGACATGCATGGCCAGGCCGACGATGGCGATCTCCTCGGCGAGATAGAGGGGGTTGCGCACCAGCGCATAGGGGCCAGCGGTGACCAGGGACCGGGCCTGAGGTGAAATACTGAACGACCGACCCAGCTGAACGACGGTGTAGATGGTCAGCAGGCCACCCGCGAGTGTGACCGAAGCCGCCGCCACGGTGAGGGTTGGTGAAAGCTGGGCTTGCGGCAGGAACGCCACGGTCCAGGCCCCATACGTGCCCGCTAGAGACACGATCTGCGGCGTCAGCCTGACGTCCCGCGCCACCGCGGCGGGCCTCGCCAACATGAGCCAAGCCAGAATCATGAAGAACGCCAGGGTGCAGACCGACGACAAGATCGGCGCCGACTGGGCGAACCCGGGCGGCCATTGCGGCGCGTCCCTCAGCAGGGCGGGAATCCGCCAGGCGCAAAAGAACGCCAGCAGAAGAAACCATGCGGCGCCAGCCAATCGGCCAACCTTCGCAAGGGCGTCGGCCGGAACGGTCCGCGGCGGCGAGGTTTGGAGGATAGTCATGAGCGATGTCCTTCTGGCGATCTGGCGATCAAGGGAAACAGGCCGCGGCCGTCAGCGTCGGCGCCGACGGCATCAGGCCGGTGGCTGCGAACGGAAAGACGAAGGACGCCGTGACCTGGTGGCCGCAGCTGGCCGTGGCTGCGGTGAACGCCGAGACAGGCACGTAGCTCGTCGAGATCTTGCTGGCGGCGTAGGCGGTGATTTGGCTCGATGTGCCGCAGGTGGCCGGCGTGACCGAGGCGCATCGGGCGGCTTCCTGGACGGCGAAGTTGAGCGCCGATTGGGTCCACACCATCCGGCAGAACTCCATCGAGCCAAACAGCACAAGAAACAGAGCCGTGGACACGAGCGCGAACTCTACCGCGGTCGACCCCCGCTCGCTCGCCGCCAATCCCGCCAGCTTCGAGGTGATTTTGCCCAGCATCGCCATGCCTATTGGATGCGAACCATCGCCTGGGCCGAAAGGGAGCTCGGCATGGCGATCGCCGACCAGACGATCAGGGGCGACACGGCCGCCTGGGCGTTGACCTGCACATAGTTACCCGGCGACCCGCCGCCGGAGCAGGTCGAGCCGCTGACGGTCGTCACCACGCCGCCGGTGACACAGGCCTTGAGGAGTTGCGGCGCCGGCGTGGCCGTCACGGTCAGGGGCGTGGCTCCTGTGACGGCCGTCTGGATCGCGGTCTGGTTCCAGCCATATCGCAGGGCGTATTGGGCGCCGGCGTGCGCTGCGGCTGTGACCTCCATCTCCTGGAAGGTTAGGGTTCCGACATCCACCGCCCCGATCATCAGGACGATCAGAGCCGGCAGCAGCAGGGCGAATTCCACGCCGGACGCGCCGCCGCGATGGGCAAGGAGACGTGCGGCGACCTTGGTTACGGAGATTTTGCTAATGACTGGAGGAGGCATGTCGATCACAGTTCGAGGACTGGAGAAGACTATCATTCCGAGCCCGCCGCACACGACCTATCGGTTCAGACACACTTAAAAAGCGGTCAATATTTCGGCGTGCAATTCTTGAGAACGGTTGCAGGGGTTTCGAGGTGTTCCAGGGTATCCCTGGGAAATTTTTACCGCATTGTTTTTCAAAGGAAAGAAGTGCTATTCACCATTTTTGGCGGGCTTGCCCCGCTGTGATGTCAGCGGAATTTAGGCAAATATTTTCTGTTTATGACGCGAATGACGACAGATTGTCGTGCCGAATTCAACGATGATATCTTGCGACGCCCCTGCGGAGGGTGCTCTGGCTTGGTCGTTCGCGGAATCGGCCCCCTTGTCGCCGACCTCGGCGGAGCAGGATCGCCCCATTGTCTTTAGAATCGCGATCCTGGACGATGTACCGGTAACTATTTGACGTAAGTTTGCTTTCGCCAAATAAGCGCAATTAGAGCGAATATTACGCAAATAGAATTTTTGACGATTTCGTCGCCAAATTTTATGTAAAAAATTGCTTAATGCCCCAATCAATGGAATAATATTGGCCCCTGAAGGCCATTTAAGCCTTGATGTTTTTTTGAAAAGGGCAATTATGTGTCTTGTCACTTAACACAATCAATGGAGCCGATTATTCTTACCTACATCAAGACGCTCACCAATAACCGCGATGGAGCCACTGCCATCGAATACGGTTTGATCGCAGGCCTGATCGCCGTCGTGATCATCACCGCCGTAGCCCTCGTTGGCACGGATCTGGTCGCGCTGTTTGGCCGGGTCTCCACGGGCGTCGCCGCGGCGGGCGCGCCGGCCTGATCCCTGAACTTGGGACGGCGCCGGAGGCCCCACCGTGATCTTCACGGTCCGGCGCCGATCCCAATCCCGGGCCGGTCCCCCCCGCCGGCCTGGCCCCCACAGCCTCACTTTCGAGCGCGGGCTGTGGGGAGCCGTTTTCGCCTTCGACCGATGGGCCGGTCCGTAAGGCGCCGCGTTCCCCCGGGGGCCCCGCCCGGATCGCGCGGTCAGTATAGCGTCCTTTGAAAGACCCCGGCCGGCGACGGCCGGGGTCTTTTAACGATGCGGGTGGTACCGGTCCTGGTCGGTGTCGCGACCGTCAGGCGGGGCCGGGTTCAAAGGGCGCCGCGGCCTCCATGAACCTGGCGAGATCCGCGGCCGATTGGGGGCGACCGAACAGATAACCCTGGACCTGTTCGCAGCCCCAATCGCGCAACAGGTTGAGTTGGGTCGGGGTCTCGACGCCCTCGGCGATCACCGTCATGCCGAGATCGCGGGCCAGGCCGATGGTCGCCTTGACGATGGCTGCGTCGCCGGGCGAGGTCTCCATTTGCTGGACGAAGGTCTGGGCGATCTTGATGCGGCTGACGGGGAAGCGCCGCAGATAGTCGAGCGAGGAATAGCCCGTTCCGAAGTCATCGATCGAGATGGCCACGCCGAGCCGGCTGAGGCGCTTCAGCACGTCGCCATCCTCACGGGTGGCGTTCATCAGCACCGTTTCGGTCAGTTCGAGTTCCAGCCGCTCGGGCGCCAGTCCGGTTTCCTTCAGGATGGCGGCGATGTCGCTTTCCAGAGACTGGGGCGCCTTGAACTGTAGGGCCGACAGATTGACACAGACCCGGCCAGGCGACAGGCCCGCGTCGAGCCACGCACGGGCCTGACGGCAAGCGGTCCGCAGAACCCAATGGCCGAACTTGGCCATCAGGCCCATCTGTTCGGCGACGGGCACGAACACGTCGGGGCCAACGACGCCCAATCGAGGATGGCGCCAGCGCGCCAGCGCCTCGACCCCGGTCATGTCATGGGTCCCTAGGTGAATCTGAGGTTGATAGTGCAGGAAAATCTGGTCGTCCGCGATCGCTTCGCGCAATTCGGCGGCCAGGGTGATCCGGGTCCGCGCATCCGTGTCCATGGCGCGTGTGAAGAACCGGTAGCCGGCCCCGCCCGCGGTCTTGGCCCGATAGAGCGACAGGTCTGCGTGGGACAGCAGCGCCTCCGCGTCGCTGGAGTCGGACCCGTACATGTCGATGCCGATGCTGACGCCACTATAGATTTGATTGTCCTCGATCATGAACGGTTCTGAAATGACCCGGATCAGTTTTTCGGCGAGGATGGCCACGCCCGCCGGCCCGTTGACGGCCGTCGCCACGATGGCGAATTCGTCGCCGCCGAAGCGGGCGACCGTATCGGTGTCGTGGGTGTGCCTTCGGAGCCTTTCGGCGACCGCCTTGAGCAGTTCGTCGCCGGCCGGGTGACCAAGGGTGTCGTTGACGTCCTTGAAGTGGTCGAGGTCGAGATACAACACCGCGAAGTCTCCGTCGCCGGCCTCGGCGCGAGCGATCGCCGCCCTCACCGACTCGACGAACACGCGCCGGTTGGCCAGGCCGGTGAGCTCGTCGACCCGCGCCATCCACAGGGCACGCGCCAGGGACCGCCGTTCCTCCGTGACATCGGTGAAGAACCAGGCGCGGCCGATGAATCCGCCGGTTCGGCTCTTCAGCGACACGGTGTAGCGGGTCAGGCAACGGCCATCGACCTTTTCGATGTCGTCGAAGCTTTCCTCCTCGGGATGGTTGTAGAGGTAGTCGACGCGGCGGGAGAATTCTTCGGGCGAGCGGACCTGGGAGGCGATGCGGGCGCGAAGGTCGACGTAGCGCATCGGCTGCGCGCTATCGTGCGGCAGACCCCACAATTCGGCGAAACGCTTGTTGAACGAGATCACGTTGATCTTGGCGTCGACAAGAAGAATGGCGTTGGGCGAAACCTCCATCTGGGTCTGGAGAATGACATTGGCCAGTTCAAGGTTGTCTTCGGCTGTTTTCCGGTCCGTGATGTCCCGGATGATATCGGTAAGCCCGAGGTATCGTCCGGACTTGCTGTCCAGCAGCGGCGTTGGCCTCGCCTCAAGCCAGAGGGTGCGGCCATCCTTATGCGCGACCGAATATTGCACCCGCCGCGCGCGGCGCAGCGGGTCGGCGAGGCTTTCAACTATGGCGGTGTCCAGGGCGGCGGCCCCGTCCGAACCGACGATTTCCGCGATCTGCAGGCCGACGACCTCCTTGGCGGCAAATCCGGTCAGGGGCTCGACCGATGGCGAAATATAGGTGATCCGGCCCGACAGATCGCTCTGAACCAGGATGTCGTTGCCGTTTTCCGCCAGAACGCGATAGGATTCGGCATCCGTTACATCCATCACTGCGCCGAGAATGCATGCCAACTGTCCATCTGGCCCTCGCTGGCATTTGGTGGTGTTTTTGAGCACTCTCCAGGACCCATCCGCCATCTGGATACGGAATTTTTCGCTGTAGTCTTCTCCGAATTCCACCGCGCGTTGCAGGCCGCCTTTCAACCTGTCGCTGTCGTCTCCGTGGACCCGCGCCAGAGCCGTGGCCAGGTCGGGTTCTCCGGCGGGATCGAGGCCGTAGAGGCTGAACATGGCCATCGACCACACAATGACCCCGCTTGCCATGTCCAGGCGCCAATAGCCCAGTCCGGCCAGTTCGGCGGCGAGTCCGGCCCAGTGCAGGGCGTCGTCACCGCCATCGCTTGGCAACAGCAGCGCCGTTCTCAGCCCGATGATCGGCCTTGCCGATGGTTTCGAGGCGGTCTCGGTTTCGCCGTCCATGCCCAAGACACTCCATGCGCCGATCTCCACCGCCCGCCAGGCGGTGCGATGATCTCCACGGCCCGGTCAAATCATCTCCCCTGCGCCGCGTGGCAAGGTACGGTCAAACCCCTTCGCGCATCAAGGGGATTGAGCCTACGAGGTCATCATTCAATAATAACCATAAAATTTGTTCATACATTTCCGGAAGTCGCAATTTTAGGGAAACACCAGCCAAATCATCCCGGCAATGAAACAGTTTTGCGGTTCCAAGTTGTTCTACTGAATTGACTGGCGTGGGGCGGATCCTAAGCTGCGAGGCGTAAAAACGACACCCGGAGAGAGGGCTTCAGCATGAAATTCCTGCTAAAGTTTGGCCGAAGTCGCGCCCGGGCGCCCGACTGATGTTAGCTTAGGCTCCAAACCCAATCAGCCGGTTGATCGAACGTAGCAAATCATGATTCACGCCGTCCTCGGACCAGCTTTCGAGGAGGTATGGGTCATGAGCCGGGGACTGTTTTGGCTGGACG
>CAIQDO010000463.1 GCA_903870555.1 uncultured Caulobacteraceae bacterium | reverse complement strand
TCCTGGCAAAGATCGCCGAGGTGGCGCGGGTGCGCACCGCCTATGACGACAGCAACGGGGTGCTCCTGGCCGAGGCCGAGGGCCAAACGGATTTCCGCGGGGCCCTCACGGAAAGCGCCGGCCGGGACGCCTTCGCCGCCTGGCTGACGCTCTTTCTCGGCGAGGAAGCCAGGGGACCCCTACGTGTGGTCCATGCGCCGGGGCACAGGTTCACCGATCACCCCGCCGGCCACGTCTCCATTGTCAACCTTACGAGCGTCCGCGACCTGGAGTCGAAGGTCGGCCGGACGATTGATCCCTTGCGGCTGCGCGCCAACCTCTACGTCGAAGGCTGGCCAGCCTGGATCGAGAATGACGTGGTGGGCCGTCACATTCGTCTCGGTGGCGCGCTCGCGCGGGTCTTTTCACCGATCGTCCGCTGCGCGGCGACCCACGTCGACCCCTCCTCTGGCGAGCGGGACTTTGATCTTGTGGGCGCGCTCCACGACAATTTCGGGCACATGAACTGCGGGCTCTACGTCTCGATCGAGGAAGGCGGAGCGGTCGTCGAAGGCGACGAGGTTCAATTGCTCGACGAATGAGTCAGACGGCCGGGAGGGGCCGGAACAAGCCTCGGCCACACGTGTTGAACGATCATCACCCCCGAGGCTGTCGCCATGCCACGCGAACACACCGTCCGGGTTCTTGCGAGGGCCACGCGCCCCATTCTGCTGGCGATCGCCGTGGTGGCCGTGATCCTCGTCTCGGCGACGGCCTACACTTTCGTTGGGCGCCAGCCGGCTTCGGACGACCGAGCAGGACAAGCCACGAGTGTCGGGTCCGCACCGCGCATCGCGGCGGGCCCGGCCATTGCCGAGCGCTGATCCGCCACCCCTGCCGCGCGCCGTCGGCGTCGCACCTTTCCCCGCGACGGAATCCTGCTAGGACCCTACAGGTAAAGGGAGTGAAAAGTGTCCGAGGCGATCGAGCCAGTGGCCCCGGCGGATCTGGAGGCGGCCGAAGCGGCCTACGAGCAGTTCGTCTGGGCCAATCTGCCGCGCAACTTCGCCGGCCATTTCATCCACGGCATGCTCGGGATGACCGGCTTCAGGCTGTTCAACGCGCCGACCTTCCTGCCGGCTTATCTGCACATGCTGTCCGGCTCCGATTTCATCGTCGGCCTGGGTCAGTCGCTTCAGCAACTCGGCGGCGTGATCTCGCCGGTGATTGGTGCGACGCAGATAGAACACCGCAAGAAGGTGCTCCCCGTTGCGATCCTGATGGGCACGCTGATGCGCATCCAGATCCTCGGAGTCGCGGTCGCGGGCTTCATTCTTCACGGTTACCCGTTGCTGATCGCCATTCTCGGCTTCCTGTTTCTACTCGGACTGTTCTCCGGGCCGCAATCGGTTGCGTTCCAACTGCTGTTGGCCAAGGTGATCCCGATTTCCCGCCGCGGTCGGCTGCAGGCGCTTCGCAACGTCACAGGCGGGGCGATCGCCGCCGGCCTGGCCTGGTTCGCCGGCCGGTACCTGATCCAGCAGAACGTGTTCGGCAACGGTTACGGCGTGACCTTCCTGCTGGCGTTTGTCCTGACCAGCCTGGGTCTGACAGCCCTGCAACTGCTGATGCGCGAGCCGGAGCCTCCGACAATTCGCGCCAAGAGCCGCATCCTCGACCGGTTGAAGGAATTCCCGGCGATGTTCTCGCAGGATCGCGGGTTCATGTTCTTCATGATCGCCCAGACGCTGGCCACGGCCGGTCGGGTCGCCGCGCCGTTCTACATTCTTTACGCCGGCCATTCGATGCAGTTGAACGGCAAGAATCTCGGACTGGTGTCCCTGGCGTTTCTCGGCGCCGACACCGTCACCAACCTGGGATGGGGTCTGGCCGGGGACCGGTTCGGCTTCCGGTTCACCTTCGCCCTGTCGCTGATCGTGTGGATCGGCGGCACCGTGCTGCTGATGGCCGCGCCGAGCCTGATCGCCGTCCATCTGCCAGGCTCCGGCGGCGGCCCCCATGGCGGGGTAATGCTTGGCGCCCAGGCCTTCATCTTCATGGCCTTCTTCTTTCTTGGCGCGGCCCAGTCCGGCTTCCTGATGAGTTCACAGACCATGGTGCTTGAGTTCGGCGTGCGCGACGACATCCCGATGCGCCTGGCTCTGACCACCACCGCCCAGGGCGCCATGAATTCCATCGGACCGCTCGCTGGCGGAGCCATAGCCGCGACGCTCGGTTACGAGGTGCTGTTTGGTACCTCCGTGGCCATGCTGGTAATTTCCCTGGTCGTTCTGCTGGTCCTTGTGGAGGAGCCGCGTTACCGACTTCGCCAATGAGGCGCGCCGCGGCGGAGTGGGATCGATGATGTCAAGCAGTTTGGCCAGGACCAACGTTCTGGCGGCCCTGGTGGTCGCCGGACTGTCGATGCTCGGTGTGGAGCCGGCCCAGGCCCAGGGTTCCGGCGCCCAGACGGCGTCAGGTCAGACGGCCTTCAGCCAGACGACGGCCGGACTGGATCGCCGCTCGGGCCTGCTGCCGGTCTGGCTCGACGCCCGCAAGGCCCGGGTCCTCATCGCCTTTTCGCCGGACAGCGCCGGTGACTGCGGAGAGTACCTGTATCAGGTCTATATGCGCTCCGGGCTGGGCTCGACGCCGGTGGGAATCGACCGCTCCAATCCCGGCGAGACCCATATTCTGGCCTTCCGGCGGGTTGGCGGCCGGGTGATGGCAGAGCTGGAAAACACAGACTTCCGCGCCGATCTCGGCGGGCCCGCCGAGAAGGCGGCGGTCAAGGACTCTTTCCCGCCGTCGATCATCTGGTCCGGGGACATCCTCGCCGAGCAAGGCGGAACGATTCTGGTCGATGTGTCGGGCTTCCTGACCCGGGACGCCTTCGGCGTGGTCGACGCCCTCAAGCGCGCCGGACAGGGCGATTTCACCGTGGCGCCAGACCGCAGCTATCCCGATCTGGCGGACATTCAGACCTTTCCGGACAACCTGGAGTTCGAGGCCCATCAGACGTTCGTCTCCGCCGCTCCCGGGGACGAGGTTAAGACCTTGGCCCCGAATGCGCATTCGGTCACCCTGATCGAACACCAGTCCCTCATCCGCCTGCCGGACCCTGGATTCGTTCCACGCCCCGCCGATCCGCGCACGGGCACGTTCGACCAACTGATTGCTGACTACGGCGCGCCCCTGACCGAGCCGGTCGTGCGCCGGCTGGCGACGCGCTTTCGCCTGCAAAAGACGGACCCGTCCGCGCCGCGCTCGACGGTCAAGAGGCCCATCGTGTTCTACGTCGACCGTGCGGCGCCGGAGCCTGTACGCGTCGCCCTCGCGGAGGGCGCCCGCTGGTGGGCTGACGCCTTCGATCGCGCCGGCTTCATCGACGCGTTTCGCGTCGAGGTCCTTCCCGAAGGCGTGAGCCCGCTGGACGCCCGCTACAACGTCATCAATTGGGTTCACCGCCAGACGCGGGGCTGGTCCTATGGCTTCCCGATCGTCGATCCGCGCACGGGCGAGATCGTCAAGGGCGCGGTGCTGCTGGGGTCCCTGCGAGCCCGGCAGGACCTGATGATTTTCGAAGGCCTCGAAGGCGCCGCGGGCGCGGGCAAGGGCGGTCCGAATGATCCGCTGGTCATCGCCCTTGCGCGGCTGCGGCAGCTTGCCGTGCATGAGACGGGGCACGCCCTCGGCCTGGCCCATAATTTTGCCGGCAGCACCTACGGCGATCGGGCGTCTGTGATGGACTATCCCCCGCCACGGGTCGGCATTGTCGGCGGGCGGCTGGATTTCTCCGACGCCTACAAGGTTGGCCTCGGCGACTGGGATCGCTTCGCCATCAGCTGGCTGTATGGCGAGTTTCCGGGCGGCGCGGCCGGCGGCGAGGCGCTGGAGTCGATCGTCAGGAACGGTTACGCCCAGGGGCTGAGCTATGTCCGCGACGAGGACGCCCGGCCGACCAGCTCGCCGCATCCCCGCGGCGCGTTGTGGGACGATGGACCCGATCCCGTCGTCGCTCTCGCCCATGTGCTGGACGTGCGCAGGATCGCCCTGGCCGGCTTCGGACCCGGCAATCTGCCGGCCGGCGCGCCCCTGTCCGACCTGCGCCGGATGATCGTTCCGGTCTATCTGTTCCATCGCTACGAAACCGACTCTGTGGCCAAGTCGATCGGCGGCGTGGACTTCACCTACGCCGTCCGCGGCGACGGCGCGCCCGCGGCACGACCGGTCGACGGCCCGAGCCAACGTCGGGCGCTGGCGGCCTTGCTGTCCACCCTCGACCCGGCCGTGCTGGATCTGCCGGACAGCCTGATCGCCAACCTGTCGGCCGGGCGGGATGGAACCTCCGACCGTGCCTTTGAAATTGAGGTGTTCGGCGACCCCCGTAGTCCGATCTTCGACATAGCCGCCGCCGCCCGCGCCGCCACCGATATCACCCTGGACAATCTGCTTGAGCCGTCGCGCCTTGAGCGCGTCGCCGACCAGGGCGCACGCCTGCCGGGCGCGCTGAAGCTCGGCGAGATGCTCGACCAGACCCTTGGGCAGGTGTTCGGCGAGACGCCAGCGCCGCCGCGGCTGGCGCAACTGAGGCGGGTGGTGCGCCGGCGGTTGGTGGTGAAGTTGGCCGCCCTGCTGGACAGCGGCCAGACGCCGGCGGCCGTGAAGGCCGAGGTTCGCGCCGCGCTTGACCGGCTCGCGGATCGTCTGGCCAAGCGGGTGGCCGGCGATACCGCCGACGTCGCGCTCGATCACGACCTGGCGGCCATGGTCAAGACGCCATCCCTCGCCGCGGCCGAAGCAAAACAGGGGCCGGCTCCGCCGCCTGGCATGCCGATCGGGGCCGGCAACGGCGACGACGGTTGGTTTGGCGACCCCCCCGCCGCGGATTAGGCAGGCTTATCGAGCAGGTCGTCCACAGCCTCCAGCCAATGGCGGACGGGCACGGGCGAGCCGTCCGCCAAGTGCATCCAACAGCCGATGTTGGCGGTGTAAATCGTCTGGGGCTGGCTGGCCGTCAAGGCGATGATCTTCTCGGTCCGCAGGCGTTTGGCCATTTCGGGCTGAAGCAGGGAATAGGCGCCCGCCGATCCGCAACACAGGTGGGCGTCTGCGACGGGTTGCGGGTCATAGCCGAGACTCGACAGGAGCGCGGCCGGGGCGTCGCCGAGGGCGGGGCCGTTGCGCAGCGTACAGGATTGGTGGACGGCGATCCGCGGCTCGCGCGGGGCGCGGGTCGGCGTCGGCGGCGTCTCCCGGAGCACCTCGACGGGGTCCTTGAGGCGGGAGACAACCCGCCGCGCCCGGGCGGCATAGACCGGATCCTCCGCCAGGACGTCCGGATAGTCGCGAATGAAGGCGGCGCAACCACTTGCGTTGACAATAATCGCTTCGGCGCCGGCGTCGAGCAGGGCCGTCCAGGCGTCGATGTTTCGCCGCGCGAGGGCGCGTCCTTCGTCCGGAGCGTCAAGATGAAAGCTGAGGGCGCCGCAGCAGCCGACGCCAGGGGTCTCCGTGAGGCTGACGCCCACGGCGTCGAACACCCGGCGGTTGGCGGCGTTGATGTGCGGCGCCGCCGCCGACTGCACGCATCCCTTCAGCAGCGTCATCCGGCGGTCATGCTGGCGACTGGGCGCGGCGCCGGCGGCGACACGTGTCGGCAGCTTGCCCTTCAACCCGGCCGGCAGGAGGGCCTTGAAGGGCCGGCCGAGGGCCATCAGCGTCGCCAGTCGCCAAGGATGGAGGCTTATGGCTCGCACCGCGACGCGCAGGACGCGCTCGGCCCAGGGGCGCGGTGTCGCCTTCGCCGTCACTTCGCGGCCGACATCGAGAAGCCGATGGTATTCGACGCCCGAAGGGCAGGTGGTCTCGCAGGCGCGACAGGACAGGCAGCGGTCGAGATGGGACTGGGTCAGCCGTGAAACCGGCTCCCCCTCAAGCGCCTGCTTGATCAGGTAGATCCGGCCTCGGGGGCCGTCGAGTTCGTCGCCGGTCAGATGGTAGGTCGGGCAGGTGGCGTTGCACATGCCGCAGTGAACGCAAGAGCGCAGCACGTCGGCGGCGATGGCGCCGGCGGCTGTCTCGGCGAGGGGGCTGGCGATCCGCGTGCGCATGTCAGAGCCCTTCGTACATCCGTCCGGGATTGAACACCCCCGCCGGATCGAAGGCGGCCTTCAACCGGCGATGCAGGGCGAGCAGGCCGCCCGAGAGAGGGGTAAAGACCGCCTCGTCCGGGTCCGCGCCGCGATAGAGTGTCGCGTGGCCGCCAACCGCGGTCGCCAAGGCTCGTATCGTCGCCGCGGCCGCGTCGCTTTCGAGCCAGATCTCGCCGCCGGCCCAGTCTCGCAGCCATCGGCCCGGCAGATCGTCGACGATGGCCGTTCTCGGGATCGACAGGCGCCACAGCCGGGGCGCCGTCAGCGGCGCGAGCCGCCGATCCTTGAGATCGCGCCAGAAGGTTTCCGGGCTCGCATCGCCACCGATCTCGGCCGCCGCCGCCGCCACGGCGCCTTCGGCGCCGGAGACTCGCAGGTGCAGGCGCGCACCGTCGTGGGCGGCGCCGCTGAGCGGCAGCGGTCGTCGCATCAGGCCGGTGATGATCTCCCGCGCCCTGGTCCAATCGACATCGAAGCTTCGGGACACCTCGGCGGCGGCCATCGGGGCCACGCGGATCGAGACGTCCAGAAGGACGCCAAGGGTGCCCAGCGCGCCGGCCATCAGCCGGAAACCATCGAAGCCGGCGACATTCTTGAACACCGTGCCCCCCAGCCGCAGGGCCTCGGCCTTGCCATTGAGGACCGTGACACCCAGGACGCTGTCGCGCACGCCGCCCGCGAAAGGTCGGCGTGGCCCGGCCAGACCCGAGGCGACGACGCCTCCCAGGGTGCTGGCGACGCCCAGGACCGGCGGCTCAAAGGCCAGCATCTGGCCATGGTCGGCGAGCAGCCGCTCGATGTCGACGATCGGCGTGCCGGCCCGGGCGGTGATCACCAGTTCGCTGGGTTCGTAGGCGACGATCCCACGATGGCCTGTCACGTCCAGCGGATCGCCTGGAACGGCGCGGCCATAGAAGGCCTTGGTGTCGCCGCCAACAATGCGCAGGGGGCGGCGGTCGGCCGAGGCGGCTCGCACCGCCTGCGCCAGCCGGTCGGACTGATCCGCGGATTCAGAAACGGTCGAGATGGGCAAACGCCGTCCTTCCACCCTGGACGTGCATCGCCCCGAACTCGGCGCACCGCGCAAGGGTCGGGATCGCCTTGCCCGGATTTAGCAGGCCGGCGGGATCGAAAGCGGCCTTCATCGCGAAGAACGTCTCGATCTCGGCGGAGGTGAACTGGGCGCACATCTGGTTGATCTTTTCCCGGCCGACTCCGTGTTCGCCGGTGATCGCGCCGCCCATGGCCACGCAGAGTTCCAGGATCGCGCCCCCTAGGGTCTCGGCCTTGTCGATTTGCCCGTCGATGTTGGCGTCATAAAGAATCAACGGATGCAGGTTGCCGTCGCCGGCGTGGAAGACGTTGGCTACCGCCAGCCCGTGCTCCAAGGACAGGCGTTGGATTTCCTCCAAAACGTCAGGCAGGCGGCGGCGGGGGATGGTGCCGTCGATGCAATAGTAGTCCGGCGCAATGCGGCCCATGGCCGGGAAGGCGCCCTTGCGTCCAGCCCAGAATTTCCGGCGTTCGTCCTCGTCCCGGGCCAGCCTGACCTGCGTCGCTCCGGCGTCTTCGCAAACCTTGGCGACCCGCCGCAACTCGGCCCCGACATCGCCATCGGTTCCGTCAAGTTCGCAGAGCAGAATGGCCGCGGCGTCAATTGGATAGCCCGCGTGGGTGTGTTCCTCGGCCGCGCGAAGGGCGAGCTTGTCCATCATCTCCAGACCGGCCGGAATTATGCCGGCGCCAATGATTGCGGCCACCGCCTCGCCCGCCTGGCGAATGTCCGCGAAGGCCGCCAACAGCACCTGCGTATGGGTGGGCGCGGGGAGGAGCCGCACGGTGATCTCCGTCACCACGGCCAGGAGGCCCTCGGATCCGGTCATCAGCGCCATCAGATCATAGCCGGGGCAATCAAGCGCGTCGGAACCAAGCGTCAGGGTCTCGCCGTCGATCATCACGATGTCCATTGCCTGGAGATTGTGAACGGTCAGTCCGTACTTGAGGCAATGCACGCCGCCGGCGTTCTCCGCCACGTTGCCGCCGATGCTGCAGGCGAGCTGGGAGGAGGGGTCGGGGGCGTAGAACAGGCCATGCGGCGCCGCGGCTTCCGAAATCGCCAGATTGCGCACGCCGGGCTGGACGCGCGCCGTGCGGGCCTCCGGGTCGATGCCGATGATCCGGCTCATCCTCGACAGGTTGAGAAGGATGCAGCCGGGGGAGGGCAGAGCCCCGCCCGACAATCCCGTGCCGGCGCCTCGCGCGACAACGGGCACGCCGAGGTCGAAGCAGACGCGCAATACGGCCCGGACCTGATCGGCGTCGCGGGGAAGGGCGACGCCGAGTGGAAGGCCCCGATAAGCCGCCAGTCCGTCGCTCTCGTAGACTCTCATGCCCTCGATGCGGGTGATCAGGCCATCGGCGGGAAGCACCGCCGACAGGCGCGCGAAAACAGTCACGGCGTCCACGGGCGGGAAGGCGGGATCAAGGCTATTGTCGAACTGGTCGAGCATGTGACAATGGACTATAACGCAATGTGGCTTTGGTCGATGGGGGGGTGCATTTTGGCCGGTGATTTACCGCTCTTGGCGCCCGTTGTCGCACCATGGCCGCACCTCCCGACGCCTTCAGCGGCGTTTATGCGTCGGGAAAATGACATTCTGCGCCTTAATTATGTTTCGGCGCTAGTCAGACGCCAAAACGCCAGCTAAATCCGCTTATATCAACAGGTTCGGACGGTTTCTCATGCCGCGTGGCACAGTCAAATTCTTCAACGGAGCCAAGGGCTTTGGCTTCATCGCGCCAGACGACGGCGGCGCCGACGTCTTCGTTCACATCTCAGCCCTGGAGCGATCCGGGCTGGGCGGCTTGAACGAGGGCGACCAGGTCGGCTTCGAACTCGAGCAGGATCGTCGTTCCGGCAAACTCGCGGCTGTCGATCTGGTGGTGACCGGATCGGCTGGCCCGGGCGCCCGCGCGCCGCGCTCCGGCGGGGCGCCCCGCAGCTTCGGCGGCGGTGGCGGCGACCGAGACTCGTTCCAGCGTCGCCCGGCGGGCGGCGGGGGCGGCGGCGGCGGTTCGCGAGATCCGGCCGGCGCCGGCTCGGGCGTGGTCAAGTGGTTCAACACCACCAAGGGCTTCGGCTTCATCCAGCCCAGCGACGGCGGCGCGGACGTGTTCGTCCACATTTCCGACGTCGAGAAGGCCGGCCTGTCGCGCCTCGCCGATGGTCAGGCGGTGTCCTACGATCTGGAGTCGGATCGCCGCACCGGCAAGACATCGGCGACCAACCTGCGGGTTGAGAACTAGGTTTCTGTTCCGCGGGGCTCGTTGAGCCCCGCGCCGGAAAGTCCTGAGATATGTATCGCGTCGCCTCCCGCCGTTTCGGTGCGGAGGCCGATGTGTTTAAGACTACTTGACGTCCGGACGCGTGTCTCTGATCTTGAAAACAGGTCCGCCGATATAGCTGGCGTAGACCTTTCTCTGGCTCATCGCGACATAGACGCAGTGCGACCGGAAGAAATCCGTTCCCAACAACATCTCGGGAAAATCGATGACGGCCTGCGGCACGATCGAGCCGATCGGGACTTCCTCGTCGACGGTTAACAGGTCGGCGATCTCGATCCTGGCGTTTTTGATGGTCTCATCGCCAAAGGAAAAGGATGGGAAAATCTTCGCCCGAGATGTGAGTCTCACGCCCGCGAAGCCCTCGGCGCCTTGTCCAGTCAACAGGTCGGGAGAGCCGGCCTTGACGCCCACCCGTGCGGCCGCGGTTGATGTCAGGGTTGAGAGATCCGCGCCGCTATCCATCAAGGCGCGAACCGGGCGTCCGTTCACCAGCACCCTGACCTCGATCGCCTTCCGGTCATGGGCTTCGAGCATGGGTGTCATGGCGTAGGTTCCACCCCAATAGACGACCTGGTCGCCGCTGCAGTCCTTGGGCTTCAGGAACCGGACCTTGCCATGGGCCAGGTCGAATTCCATGTCGGCCTGCAGCAGGAACCGGGCGCCGAGGACCCCCTGAGCTGACGGATCGTGAATCCGCCCCGCGACCGGGATATCGAAGTCATGGATCGTTGCTCCAGCCACGCTGAAGTCCTTCAGCCGCGCCTCCCCCAAAGTCGTCGAACCCGCGACGCCATAGAGGGTGGCTCGACCGCCCGATTTCCATTTCAAGCCGAGATGTTCCGCCGTGCTCCGGTACAGGATCGTATCCTCGGATCCCGTGTCCAGGATCAACCGAACGGGTTCGCCGTTGATCTGAGCCTGGACGGTCATGCCGCCAGCTGTGATAGAGACGTCCATCTCCCCGAACTGTTGCAGGCGGCACACCGGCACTCCAGCGGCCCACGCGGAGGATGAGCCAGCAAGGAGTCCGACGACGGTCAGGCCAACCCGAAAGCTAGACAGGAACCACACTTCCCCAACCATCGCCCGACGACCAAGGTCAAGCTTATTGGCGACCTAACGAAATGTCTCGGTGAAACGAATATTGCCCGCTTCCAGCCCCTTCACGACGACCTCCAGTCCCCCGGACTTGATCATCCATTCAAGCCGGTGGTCACGATACTCCCGCTTGAACAGGCCCTGGGCGACCGCTTCGGCGACATTCGACGATCCGCGATCGAAGGCCATAGCCTCGCCGACGGTCTGGGACACGGCGGGCCGTTTCATCGCCCGACTGAACCAGGCCGACAGGGCCGATCCCTCGGCGGGGCGGTTGCCCATGCTCATGGCGCCGGCGACGTAGGGAACGACGGAAAGGTCGCCCCAGCCGAAGGTCTCGCCATTGAACCATTCATCAGGGTCCAGCTTGCCATCAAGCCAGGCAAAATACCCCTGAATCTGCTGGGCGGCCGCGGCGCGCAGGGTGTCGGCCAGATCCCCCGTGGCCCGCTTGAACCAGCCGATTTCACCGAGGCCCCAGGTGATCGCCTCGAAGTGAGTGTCCATCACCTCCTCGATCATCCGCACCCGCGCCCGGGCGGCCGGCGTCGGCGGCAGCAGGGCGGGGGTCGGCCAGCGGTCCTCGATGTATTCGAGGATGATCGTCGAATCGAAGATCTCCGCCTCGCCATCGATCAGCACGGGCACCTCCGCGCGGGGATTGGCGCGCACGAAGTCGCCGGCCGCGCCGCCGGCGCCCAGCCCTCCGGGCAGGGCGAGATCGAATGGCACGCCCTTCTCGCGAAGGGCGATCTTCACCTTCTGGGCATAGGGCGACAGCGGGTGTTCGTAGACGGTAACCATGACGTCGGGGCCCCTCAGACCTTGGTTTTCAGGCGACTCAGGTTTCGTTGCCGAAGATGACCGTGCCGGACGCGGCGAACATGCCGCCGACGCCATGGCTGACGGCGATCTTGGCTCCAGGGACCTGGGCCGGCGCGATGCCGCGCATCTGTCGGACGCTCTCCTGCAGGGCGTACATGCCGTACATCCCCGAGTGCATATAGGACAGGCCGCCGCCGTTGGTGTTGAGCGGCAGCTTGCCGCCTGGCGCGGTGTGGCGGTCGCGGATGAAACCGGCGGCTTCGCCGGGCTTGCAGAAGCCGAGGTCTTCAAGGCCGTAGAGCGGCAGATGGGCGAAGGCGTCGTAGATCATCAGGTGATCGACGTCTGCCTGGGTGATGCCGGCTTCCTCGAAGGCCTTTTTGCCGGACACCCGGAACGCCTTTGAGCTGTTGAAGTCCTCCATCTGGCTGACCATCGGCGTCTCGACACTCTCGCCCGTGCCGAGAATGTAGACCGGCTTTTGCGGGAAATCCTTGGCCCTTTCGGCGCTGGTCAGGATCAGGGCGCCACCGCCGTCGGTGACGAGGCAGCACATCAGCATGCGGAACGGCCAGGCGATCATCGGCGAATTCAGGACGTCGTCGACGGTAATCGGATCCCGGAAGCTGGCGCGCGGATTCTTCGCCGCCCACTCGCGCTGGATCACCGCGACCATAGCCAGATCCGCCTCGGTGTAGCCGCGAGTCTTGAGGTAGCGCATCACCGGAATGGTGAACATGGTGGGCGGCGAGGTCACGCCGTAGGGCATTTCGAACTGGCCCATCAGGCTGGAGGGCGCGCGGCCGAAGCCGCCGGAACCGACTCTCGATCGGCCGCTCTCGCCATGGGTGATCAGAACTGTCTTGCACAGGCCCTCGTTGATGGCCGCCGCCGCGTGGCGAACGTGCAGCATGAACGAGCAGCCGCCGACGGCGGTGCCGTCGGCCCAGGTCGGGGTTATGCCGAGATAGTGGGCGATGGCCACCGGGCTTTCGCCCGCCGTGGCCACCCCGTCGATGTCCTTGGCGGTCAGGCCGCAGTCGGCCAGGGCGTTGAGGGCGGCGTCGGCGTGCAGGCCTATGACCGACATGTCCGGGATCTTGCCCAGGCGGGTGGTTTCGGCGGCGCCGATGACGGCGATGGAGCCAGGCTTCATGGGGTCAGGCTCCAGCGGGCTTGAAGAAGGGCAGGGCGATGGCGCCGAAGGTTTCGAAGGTCACCTCGACCGGCATGTCGAGCTGGAGCGCCTCGGGCGTCTGCGGACAACCGACGATGTTGGTCATCATCCGCGGACCCTCTTCGAGTTGAACCACCGCGATGGAATGCGGCGCGGTTCCCATGTCCGGGCGGGGCCGGTGGTTGATCACATAGCTGTAGAGGATGGCCTTGCCGCTGGCCTTGTAGATCTCCACCGAGCGGGAGCCGCAGGCGGGGCAGAACGGCCGGGGTGGGAAGTAGCTCTCCCGGCAAGCCGTGCACTTCTGCAGGCGAAGTTCGCCGACCTTGCAGCCGTCCCAGAAATGCTGGGTCTCCGGCGTCGGTTGGGGGAGGGCTCTGTCCATGGGCCGCGGTTCCTCATCTTGACGGGTCTGTTTTGCTGACTGTCGAACCCATTCCGCATGGAAAGGCAAGAGGCGGCGAACAGACCGACAGTCGCCTGCGGCCTTCCTGCGGCCGTGGGCTTGCTGCTAGGCTGACGCGACGAAGCGGCCCGGGCCGCCGGAAGGAGGGCGGCATGACGTCGGACTGGTGGCGCGGGGCGGTGATCTACCAGATTTATCCGCGAAGTTTCCGCGACAGCGATGGCGATGGGGTCGGAGACCTGCCCGGCGTCCTGGAAAAGCTGGACTACGTCGCCAGTCTCGGTGTCGATGGGGTCTGGCTGTCGCCATTCTTCCGGTCGCCGATGAAGGACTTCGGCTACGACGTCAGTGACTACCGTGACGTCGATCCCCTTTTCGGGACCCTTGCCGATTTCGACCAGGTGTTGGCGCGGGCCCATCATCTCGGACTCAAGCTGATCATTGACCAGGTCTGGTCCCACACCTCCAACCATCACCCCTGGTTCCTTGAGAGCGCGAGTTCCCGCGACAATGCCAAGGCCGACTGGTACGTCTGGGCCGACGCGAAGCCCGACGGGAGTCCGCCTAACAACTGGCAGGCGTCGTTCGGCGGCCCGTCGTGGACCTGGCATGCGCGTCGGCGGCAGTACTATCTGCACAACTTTCTCAGCGAGCAGCCTGACCTCAATTTCTGGAGCCCGGCGGTTCAGGACGCCATCCTGGACGTCGCGCGGTTCTGGCTCGACAGGGGCGTCGACGGCTTCCGGCTCGATGTCATCAACTACCTGTTTCACGACAAAGCCCTGCGCGACAATCCCATCGCGGGCCATTCTCGTCCGCCGGCGATGACCGGGCAGTTCCAGCGCCACCTGCGTGATCGATCGCAGCCGGAAACCCTGGCCTTTCTGGCCCGCCTGCGGGCGCTGACCGATCGCTATCCCGCACGGATGATGGTCGGAGAGATCTTCGATGAGGACATGCTCGGCCGGCAGCAGGAATATACGGCGACGCCGGACCGGCTTCATACGGCCTACAGTTTCTTCCTGCTGCATGTGACGACTCCGACGCCCGAGGTCTTCGCCCGGGCGCTGGAGTCCTGGGCCGACGCGTCAGGCTGGCCGTCCTGGTCTCTGGGCAATCACGATGTCGACCGTTTTCCGAGCCGGATGTGTCGGTCCGGCGAGGCGCGCCAGGTTGAAAGTCTGTTGGCCGTGTTGCTCTGCCTGCGGGGTACGATCTTTTTATACCAGGGCGACGAACTTGGCCTGCCGCAGGCCAATGTGCCGTTCGACCGCCTGCGGGACCCCTTCGCGATCGCCGCCTACGCCGGAGACTCGGGGCGCGACGGCGCGCGAACCCCCATCCCCTGGACAGCTGACGGATCCTCGGCCGGGTTTTCGACGTCCGCCGAAACCTGGCTGCCAGTGGATCCGGCCCACCGACCGCTGGCGGTGACCGAGCAGGAGGCGTCGGGTGGGTCGGTACTGGCCTTCACCCGGAGGATCATGGCCCTGCGTCGTGGCTCCGCGGCCTTGCGACTGGGTGCGGCTCGCCTGGTCGCCTGCCCCCCAGGCGTTCTGGCGTTCGAGCGATCGATCGATGGCGAGACGCTGTTGTGCGTCTTCGAACTGGCCGGCGCCGACGCGTCGATGACCTCGCCGCATGGAGCCTCGCCGATCGCCACGCTAGGGGAGTGCGCCTTCGCGCCCGACGGCGACCTGCGATTGCCGCCCTATTCCGGGGCGATTCTGCGTCTCGCCGGGCCTTCCCTGGCCGTGTGAGGAAGGAGATCCGCCATGGCCGATCTGAACGACCTGACGGAACTGGTTTGGCAATGGCGCGATGCGACTCGCGTCCTTGTCGTCGGGATCACGGGCGGTGTCGCCTGTGGCAAGTCCACCTTGGCGGTAGCGCTCGCGGAGGCCCTTCAGGCTCTGCCAGCCAGACCGACGGTCCAACACGCCAACACCGACGGCTTTCTGCGCCCGACTGCGGTGCTGGCGGCCGCCGGGCTGATCAACAGAAAGGGTTTCCCCGAGACCTATGATCGCGAGGCGCTGACAAGGGCGTTGCGCGATGTGCGTCGCGGTTCCACCCTCTTTCCCGGCTATTCGCACATCACCTTCGACGTCGACCCGGCCCTGGCGAGGATCATCGACCGACCTGACATCCTGATTGTCGAGGGGTTGGGGTTGCAGGATGTCGAAGGCGTCGATCGTCTGATTTATATCGATGCCGACGAGGCTGACCAGGAGGCCTGGTTCGTTGCCCGATTTCTGGGGTTCTGCGAAGTCGGCCGCCACGACGACGCATCGTTCTACGCCCGCTTCCGCGAGATGGACGACGCAGCGGCTTCGAACCTCGGGGCGATGGTCTGGCGGACGATCAACCTGCCGAACCTGCGCGACCATATTGCGCCATTGAAGGCGCGTGCGGACGTGGTTGTCCGGAAGCTGCGGGACCACGTATTCGGGTCGATTGTCCGACGGGGGTGAGCCAATCCGGGCGGGCTGGCTTTTAGCTATTGTCTCAGGAGCCGCCCATGTTCGCCCTTCCCGATCTTCCCTATGCCTACGACGCTTTGCAACCGGTAATCTCGGCGGAGACGATGCGCTTCCACCATGACAAGCATCACGCCGCCTATGTAAAGACGGTCAACGACCTGCTCGCGGAGAAATCGGGCCAGGACCACATCCTTGAAGACGTAATTCTTGAGGCTTCGAAATCACGCGACAAGAGGCTGTTCAAACAACGCCGCTCAGGCATGGAACCACGCGTTTTTCTGGTCCTCGATGGACCCAAGCCGCCGCTCCCCAACCGGCCCACTTCAAGCGTCCATCACCTCAACCTTCGGCGGCCTCGATGGCCTGAAGGCGGCATTGGTCAAGGAGGGCGTGGGCCATTTCGGGGCCGGGTGGGTTTGGCTGACCGTCGACCGCACTCGGGCGCTCAAGCTGATTTCGACTCACGACGCGGGATGTCCCGTGACCGAAGGCGACGCCACCGCGCTTCTGGTGTGCGACCTCTGGGAGCACGGCTACTACATCGACTACCGAGACGACCGGAAGGCCTACCTTGAGGCTTGGTTCGATGGGCTCGCCAACTGGACATGCGCGACCGAGCAGTTCCCGTCCGTCGAAAAGAGTGGGGCTGAACGGCGATGCCCCGGGCCCAGCCCATTCGTTTCGGCCAAGTGACCCCATGGCCGTCCCGGCGTTCCCGACCGGTTCCCGCCTCCATGACTGATCACGGTTTAGGCCGGGCAGAGACGTTTTTGCCGCGATCGAGGCTTGGCTTTGGCGGAGAAAACGCCATTGTCGCGGAATCGGCTCGCCACACAGGCGCGGGCCCCCTGTTGGGAGGTTATGGATAGCAATGACGGATTCCGCTCCGAAGAAACCGAACGGCCTGCAAAAGGTGCTTCAACCCTCCGCCGAGTTGGCGGCCGTCGTTGGCTCGACCCCGTTGTCGCGCGGCGATGTCGTGTCGAAGATGTGGGCCTATATCAAGCAGCACAACCTCCAGGATCCGGCCAACAAACGCGACATTCTTTCCGACGCCAAACTCAAGCCGATCTTCAGCGGCAAGGACCGTGTCAATATGTTCGAAATGAACAAGCACCTGGCCAATCATTTGAAATAGGCTTTCAGGCAGGGACGGGACCGCCCGCTTGGCCGCGCCCTGGGCAACCGCCCGGGCGATGGCCTATAGCGAGCGGGCTCGCGCCCCCTTGGCGGATGCGGCGGTTTTCGCGGGTCGGCCGAAAGGGGTGAAGATGGATGAAGCGAACGCCCCCTGCGCTGCGCCGCCCACCGGTCCAGGACGCCCTCTGCGGGTAGCGCTGGTCACCGGCTCCTACAATTATATCGCCGACGGCGTCGCCCTGACCCTCAATCGCATGGTCGGATATCTCGAATCGCACGGCGTTGAAGTCCTGGTGTTCGCGCCCGTCGCGGCTAGGCCTGCCTTCTCGCACCGTGGCGAGGTCGTTCCCGTACCGTCGATAACGGCTCCCGGTCGGGGCGAGTATCGCGCGGCGCTTGGGCTTCCGAGTCGCCCGCGGGAGCGCCTGCTGGCGTTCCGCCCCGACATCTTGCACATCGCCACGCCGGATCTGCTCGGCCACGCCGCCTTGGCGCTGGGGCGGAAGATGGGTTGGCCGATCGTGGCGTCCTATCACACGCGCTATGAGACCTACCTGACCTACTACGGCCTCGGCGCCCTGACCGGAGCGCTCAAGGGGGTCGTGAAGCGCTTCTACGCCGGATGCCGCGAGATCTTCGTCCCATCGGAGTCGATGGCGGAAGCGCTGAGGGCTGATGGCGTGGACGGCGAGATCCGCCTTTGGCCGAGGGGTATCGACACCGTCCGCTTCAATCCCGGCAAGCGCAGCGAGGCGTGGCGCGCGGCGAGGGGCGTGGCGCCAGACGAAGTGATCGTTGCGTTTGTCGGCCGGCTTGTGAAGGAAAAGCGGGTGGCGTCCGTGGCGTCGGTGTTTGCCCGGCTACGCGCCGAAGGCGTTCCCCACCGGGCGATGTTCATCGGCGATGGGCCCGAGCGGGCCTGGCTTGAGCGAGAGGCTCCCGGTGCGATGTTCGAAGGCTTCCTGACCGGCGACGATCTGCCGATCGCCGTCGCCAGCGCCGACGTGTTTCTGTTTCCGAGCGATACGGAGACCTTCGGCAACGTCACCCTGGAGGCGATGGCCTGCGCCCTGCCGGCGGTCTGCGCGGACGCGACGGGCAGCCGCTCCCTGGTGGTCG